>JAKDIK010000040.1 GCA_030450535.1 Propionibacteriaceae bacterium | reverse complement strand
CAACCCGCCACACCCGAGGCCGTGGCCGACGTGGTCGGCCAGATCGCCGAGCACTTCTCAACGGAGTTGGGCGACGGCCCGATCGGCATCACGATCCCAGCCATCGTCCAGCACGGCATCACCCGCTCGGCGGCGAACATCGACCCGAGCTGGATCGACGCCGAGGCCGAGAAGATCTTCGAGCAGCGGCTCGGGCGCGACATCACGCTGGTCAACGATGCGGACGCCGCGGGCGTCGCCGAGGTGCGCTGGGGCGCGGCGAAGGGGCACCCCGGCCTCGTCATCGTGACGACGCTCGGCACGGGCATCGGGTCGGCGCTGATCCACAAGGGCGAGCTGATCCCGAACTCCGAGCTGGGGCACCTCGAGATCGACGGGCACGACGCCGAGTCGCGGGCCGCGGCGTCCGCGCGCGAACGGGAGGGTCTCGACTTCGAGCAGTGGGCCACCGAGCGGCTGCAGCGCTACTACGAGACGGTCGAATTCCTGTTCTCCCCCGACCTGCTCGTGGTCGGCGGCGGGGTGTCGAAGAAGGCCGACAAGTTCCTGCCGCTGCTGAAGCTGCGGACGCCGATCGTGCCCGCCGAGCTCCGCAACGCCGCTGGCATCGTCGGCGCCGCGTGGCTGGCGGCGGATCGGGTCAAGAACCCCGACGTCCTGATCAAGAAGTAGGCGCGTCAGGCCATCGTGGCCAGCATGGCCGCGGTGACCTCGCCGCACGGCCGGCGTCCGGCGAGCACGTCGGCGATGGCGTCCACCGCCATGCGGCCCATGCGGTGCAGCTCCAAGCCCTGCGAACCCGCCCAGTGGGGGGTCAGCGTGACGTTGGGCAGTGTCCACAGCGGATCGTCGGCGGGGAGCGGCTCGGGGGTCGTCACGTCGAGGATCGCCCGGTGCCGACCCTCGCGGAGCACGTCCACGAGCCCCGCCTGGTCGACCAGCGCCGGTCGAGCGGTGTTGATGAAGGTGGCGCCCGTCGGGAGCGATGCGAGCAGCTCCCGGGTGACGAGTCCTTGGGTCGACGGCAGGTCGGGCGCGTGGAGGCTCACGATGTCGGAACGGGCGAACAGCTCGGTGAGCTCCGTCTTGCGGGCACCCAGGGCGGCCGCATCGGCGTCCGTCACGTAGGGATCGTAGAGCAGCACCTCGAAGTCGAAGGGACGCAGCAGCTCCAGCACGAGCCGGCCGATGGAGGACGCCGCGATGATCCCGACCACCTTGCGGTAGTTTCCGGCTCGGGTGAACGCCGGTCCCGCGTACTCCTGCGGCGAGCTCCACGAGGTGGTGCGGGTCCTGAAGTAGGTCTCGGCGGCGGCGGGCGTGGCCTTGCCGGCCAGGAGGATCCAGCCCAGGGTGAACTCGGCGACCGGGACCGCGTTCGCGGCGGCAGCGCTGGTGACGATGATCCCCCGCTCCCACAGCACCGGATCCAGGAAGGACTTGACCGATCCCGCCGTGTGGGCGACGTGGACCAGCGCGGGCAACCGCTCCAGCGCGGAGGCATCCACCCGCGGGGCGCCCCACCCGGTGATGAGCACAGCCACGTCGCCCAGATCGTCCCGCTCAAAGCCGGACGCCGCCGGTTGGGGCACGAGGTCGACCAGCGCGCGCAACGCGGTGAGGTCGTCCGGCGCGAACAGGCGCCCGGGCAGTTCCGGCGGCATCGCGAACACGGCCCGAGGACGTGCTGTCATGGCGCTCACCCTACTGCGGGGGACGGGCCTACTGCGGGGGACGGCCCTACCCTCAAAGGTGCGGGGCCACGAGTTCGTCGTAACGGGCCTTGACGGTGGCCACGGCCCGGGCCGGCGGCTCGGCCCAGATGGCCTCGTTGAAGATCTCCGATTCGATGTCGTCGTCGTACCCGGTGGCCACGACGAGCCGGGTGATCGCCGGGAAGTCGATGTAGCCGTCGCCCATGTAGCCGCGGGAATGCAGCGGCTCGCTCGCCAGCGGGAGGTTCCAGTCGCACACCTGGTAGCTGAACAGCTTGCCCAGCCGGCCAGCCCGGTCGATGGCGGATGCCAGGTTCGGATCCCACCACACGTGGTAGGTGTCGACGACCGCGCCGACGTTCGGCGAACCAATCTCCTCGGCGATGTCGAGCGCCTGGTCGAGGGTCGAGACCACGGCCCGATCGGCGGCGAACATCGGGTGCAGTGGCTCGATGGCGAGCTTGACGCCCTCCGCCTCGGCGAACGGGGCGATCGTGGCGATGTTCTCGGTGACCCGCCGGCGCGTGGCCACGATGTCCTTCTCGCCGTCCAGTAGGCCGCCGACGACGAGCACCACGGTCTGCGTACCGAGCGTCACGGCTTCGCGGATCGCGTCCTCGTTGTCACGCAGGGCCTGGGCGCGGGCGTCCGGGTCGGCCGCGGTGAGGAATCCGCCGCGGCACAGCGTCGAGACCCGCAGGCCCTCGCGCCGGACGAGCGCGGCGGTCTCGGCGAGTCCGTACTCGGCGACGTTCTGCCGCCACAGGCCGATCGCGTCCAAGCCGTTGGACTTGACCGCGGCGACGGCCTCGGCCATCGGCGTGGGCTTGATGGTCCACTGGTTGATGGACAGACCCATCAGAGGTCGTCCTCGGTGAGCGCCTCGAGATCGATGCGACGACCCTCGGCTGCGGCCTGCAGTCCCACCTCGGCCAGGCGGACGCCGCGCGCGCCGCTCAGCAGGTCGTAGGGATACGGCTCGCCGAGGACGACGGCGCGGAGGAATTCCTCCCACTGCACCTTGAAGCCGTTGTCGTAGACCTCCCGCTCGGGCACCTCCAGCCAGAAGTCGCGGTGGCTGATCGGGTCGGGGATGTCGGGATTCCACACCGGCTTGGGGGTCAGCTCCCGCGGTTGGATGCGCGCCTTGTGCAGCCCGACGACCGCGGATCCCTTCGTGCCGTCGATCTGGAACTCGACGAGTTCGTCACGGTTCACGCGGACGTCCCAGCTCGAGTTGAGGCTCACGATGACGCCGTTCTCGAGGACGAACAGGCCGTAGGCGGCGTCCTCGGCGGTGGCGGCATACTCCTTGCCCTGCTCGTCCCAGCGCTTCGGAATGTGTGTGGCGATCGTGGTCTGGACCGACGCGATGCGGCCGAACAGCTCCTCGATCACGTAGTTCCAGTGGGGATACATGTCGGAGACGATGCCGCCGCCGTCCTCGGTGCGGTAGTTCCAGCTGGGCCGCTGCGCAGGCACCCAGTCGCCCTCGAACACCCAGTACCCGAACTCCCCGCGGACACTCAGGATGTCGCCGAAGAAGCCGGAGTCGATGAGGTCCTTCAACTTGCGCAGGCCGGGCAGGTAGAGCTTGTCGTGGACGACGCCCGCCTTGACGCCGGCCTCCTTGGCCTCGCGGGCCAGCTCCAGCGCGTCCTCGAAGGACTCGGCGGTCGGCTTCTCGGTGTAGATCGCCTTGCCGGCCTTCATGGCCTTGCGGAGGTTCTCGGCCCGCAGTTGGGTGATGAGGCCGTCGAAGTAGATCTGATAGTCGTCGTCGGCCAGGGCCTCGTCGAGGTCGGTGGTCCAGTCCTCGATGCCGTGGCGCTGGGCGACCTCGCCGATCTTCGCGGCGTTGCGGCCCACCAGCTTCAGCCGGATCGGCACCCTCGTGCCGTCGGGCAGCAGCACTCCGCCCTCGTCGCGGATCGGGAGCAGCGAACGCACGAGGTGCTGTCGGTAGCCCATGCGCCCCGAGGCGCCGTTGACGATGATGCCGATGGAGTCGGTCATGGGTTCATGCCTCCTGGTGTGTTCCGCACCGCTGCGGACGAGTTGGTAAGCGCTTACCGTCCAGTCTAGGGACGCTCTCGGTTCGCGTCAAGGTCAAGATCTCGCGGGCATCGCACGCGACCCGTCCGCCGCCGGTCGATGGAGAGGGCGAGCTGGGTGCGATCGTCGACGCCGAGCTTGCGCATGATCGTCGACACGTAGTTCTTCACCGTTCCGGGCGCGAGGTGCAGCGTCTCGGCGATCTGCGGATTGCTCAGCCCGTCGGCGACGCAGCCGGCCACCTGCCGCTCCGACTCGGTGAGGGCGGCGAGCGGATCGGTCAGGCTCCCCCGCTGCACGGCGAGGGCCGTCCGGGTGACCCGAGGGTCGAGGTGCAGTCCGCCGGCCAGCGCCGTCCTGACGGCAGCCACGACGGTCTCCGGCGAGGTGTCCTTCAGCAGCACCCCGGACGCCCCCGCGCCAAGCACGTCTGCGACGATCGCGTCGGTGTCGAACGTCGTCACCACCACCACGGGCAGACCGGGATGCACCTCGGCGCAGCGTCGGATCAGTTCGATGCCGTCCATGCCGGGCATCACCACGTCGGTGAGCACGGCGTCCACCTCGCAGGTGGCCAGCAGGGCCAGCGCGTGCGCGCCGTCGCGGGCCTCGGCGACGACGATCGCCTCGCCGGTGCTCTCCAGCAACATCCTCAGCCCGCGGCGGAGCAACTCCTGGTCGTCCACGACGAGGAGCCGGACGGCCTCCGATCCGCTCACGCGGGAACCGTCGCCGGATAGCGCGCGTCCAACACGAAGCCGGACGCCCCGGGCGCGGCGTCCAGCGTGCCGCCGACAGCCTCCACCCGCGCGCGGAGATGCCGCAGGCCGAAGCCGGGCTCGAGGCGTCCGGACGTCCCACCGTCGTCGGCGACCAGGACGCGGCGGTCATCAAGGGTGGCCAGGGTGATCGTGACATGCCGGGCGTCGGAATGCCGGACCACGTTCGTGAGCCCCTCCTGGATGATGCGGTAGGCGAGCGAGTCCAACCGTGGGGCGGCAGCGCCGCGCTCGCGGACGAGATCGACGGCGAGCCCCGTGCCGGAGAACGCGCCGGCGAGGCGATCGAGGGCGGCGTCGAGATCGACCTCTGTGGCCTCCTGCGCCGTGAGCGGGCTGAGGGCGCGCACGAGGGTCCGCAACGCGGTGAGGGCGTTGGCGGCCTCGGCGCGGCTGCGGCCCACCTCCGCCCAGGCGCCGTCGGGGTCACTCGCGCGTTGCCGCAGCGCCAGATCGAGTCCCATCCCGATGAGAGTGAGGCGTTGGCCGAGGTCGTCGTGCAACGTGCGGGCGTGCTCCATGCGTTCGGACGCCAGCGCACGATCCATCTCCGCGAGGGCCTCGTCACGCCGCGAGCGGGCGGCGGCCTCGGCCAGGTCACGCGCCTCTTCCAAGGACGCGACCACCTGGGAGGCCAGTAGTCCGAGCGCCACCAGGACCGACATCATCACCATGTTCGCCACGACCCCTCCGAGAGGCTCGACCCCGTGGATGGCGTAGACGAAGCCGACGGCTCCCACCAGAGCAGCGGCCGCCGCAGCGCCGATGGCAATGCCGAACTCCAACACGAGCGCGCACACGGCGATCCCAACCAGCGGCAGCCCGCTGAGGTTGTCCGCGAGGAACCAGCTGGCGAAGCCGGCCGGTAGGAGCAGCCCGGCAGCCCAGCGACCTGTCGTCGTGCCGCGACGGCGCCACCAGACGAGCGCCACCACCGTGGTGGCCAGGGCGGCGAGGACGAGCAGGGCCGCTTGGGTGACCAGGCCGAGGTCGAGCAGGTACCACGCCCCCAGCAGCGCCGCGAGGGCCGCGAGCGCGAGCACGGACGCCGCCAGCTGACCCAGCTCGACGGTTCTCCGGGGCTCGGCCGTCCTGCGGAGTGTGTTCCTCATTCCCCCATTCAGCCACACGGCGTGCGCCGCGGCATGTGACCGCGGTCACCCTTGTGGCCCGATCCCGGTGACCGGGCTCACTGGGAACGGCCCGTCATCGCCGCAAGGCTGGACGACATGAGCACCCACGAGATGACCGACCACGTCCGCCAGCCCATGGGCCGGGCAACGACGGGCAGGATCGTCGTGCGGAGCCTCATCGCCTCCGCGGGCATGATGGCCTGCGCGTTCGCGCCCGGACTGCTCCACCTGATCCCGGCCTACGCCCAGTGGATGTCCGTTGAGCACACCGGAGCCGAGGGCACGGCGCAACTCCTCGTCCTGTGCGTGCAGTTCGTGATCGCTCCGGTCGCCGCCTTGCTGCTGTTGGGGATCGCGCTCCGGATCGAGAAGGCGCGCTGGCGTGACTACTTCGGACGCGTCGGCGGCGCCCGCGCAGGGGGCGTCCTGCTCGCCGCGACCGCGGCCGCCGCGCTCGTGACCTTCGGCGGCTCGGTGATCGCCCACCTGAGTGGCACGGACGTCGGCCGTCCGGTCCCGAACACCGAGGGTCTGCCGGTCATCGTCATGATCGTCTACGGGCTCGCCCGGGCATTCGTGCTGCAGGGCATCCAGGAGGAGTGGTGGTTCCGCGGCTTCGCGTTCCGCGGGTATGAGCGACGCCCCTGGCTCGTGCTGGGGGTCACGACGGTGATGTTCACGCTGCTGCACCTCGCGTCGCAGGGCGGCCAGACCTCGACGCTGGAACATGTTCTCTACCTCGTGCTGCCGCTGGGCATGGGGTTCTGGGCGGGCGTGGAGCGGTGGTGCACCGGCACGGTGTGGGGTGCCGTGGGCGTGCACGGCGGCATCCACACCGGCCTGATCGCCCCCGCCATGCTGGGCTGGTCCCAGGGGTCGGCGGCCTGGGTCATCATCGGCGTGGCGCTGTGCCTGGCCGGCGGCCTCCGGCTCGCGGTGAGCCGGCCGTGGCGGACCGGATGACCGTCGGCAACCGGCAGGTTACGGGCCGACGAAGGGGAAGCGCGCGAAGACCGCGTCCAAGGTCTTCACCGTCCGCGCCGGAAGCGGCCGGATGGCCGAGACCTCGAGCGTTCGTCGGCCGGGCGAACCTGCCCGCTTCCAGAGTCCACGGACCTGAGCGTCGACCACCACCGATCGTCCGAACACGCCATTGTTGCCCGGAACAAGCAGGTCATGCTGCTCCGCGGTCATGGCGAAGAGGCGGTCGGCGTAGCCGAGGATGAACTCATCGAAACCGGGCAGCAGCAGCGGTCGCTTGACCGCACTGCCTGCCTCGGAGAGGTCGTTCACCAGTCCCGGACGCCAGTACTCCGCCTCCGTTCCCGCCCCTGTTCCGCTCTCGAATTCCGCCGCCACCAGGGCGTGGGCCGGGCGGATGTCGCGCAGGGGCAGCTTCGTCCACCAGGCGAAGTCCCGCAGCGTGGCCGGGCCGTGACTGCTCAGGTATCGCCGCAGCAATTCGGCGGTCGCGGGGACAGAATCGCCGTTGAAACGCTGGTCCAAGCCGGTGCCGGCCGGAAGCCACTGCGCGGTGGTGACGACGTTCTGGTCCGCGCCGTTCCACGGGCCGAAGCAGAGGTCGCCCTCGCCGATGAGGTGCGCGAGGACGTGGTAGCCGCAACCGGCCGCGGTCGGGGTGCCGGCCCGCTCCCAGTGGGCGAACAACTCGGCGCGGGGCAGGCCGCTGGCGTGGTCGGGTAGGACCACCTGGGCCACCTCGCGGGCGCGCTCGACGTGCGCGTCGGTGAGGCCGAGCTGGCCGCGACGCTTCCGGGCCGCCTTGAGGGTGCCGGGGTTGCACAGCGCGCTGACCCACAGCAGATCCTCGGCGGCCATCAGGAAGAGGGTGCCGCGCATCGGGTACCCGCGGACGATGCGTCCGGCGTCCAGATCGGCGATGACCGCGCCGATCGACCCCTCCTGCGTCCGCAGGGCGGCGGAAGCCAGCGCACCCGGCAGCTCCTGGCCCTGCATCGCGCCGAATGCCCGCACGGCGGCGCCGGGTGTCGCGAAGGGGCGGGTGATCAGCCCTTGGGCGAGCAGTCGGCCGCGACCGCGGCTCCGGCGATCAAGCGAGACGCTCATCGGGCCACTGTGGCACACGACGCCCCGGGCTGCCGTGGACGCCGCCCCCGGGTCGTCCTCACATCTGGTCGGGCGCCTCGATGCCGAGCAGTTCGAGGCCTGTGGCGAGTACCTTCTTGACACTCGCGCACAGCGCAAGCCGGGACGACCGCACCTCGCCGTCTGCCCTGAGCACCGGACACTGCTCATAGAACACGCTCATCGCCGTGGCCAGCTCGAACAGGTAGGTGCACAGCTTGTGGGGCTGCAGATCGGCCGCCACCACCTCGACCACCTCGCCGAATCGGCTCAGCAGCAGCGCGAGCGCCTGCTCGGCCGGCTCGTCGAGCACCGTGACCCGCTCCCACGCGTGGCCCTCGGCCTGCGCGCGGCGCAGGATCTGGTTCGCGCGCGCGTGGGCGTACTGCAGGTAGGGGCCGGTGTCGCCGGTGGTGGCGGTCATCCGCTCGGCGTCGAAGACGTAGTCCTTCTGCAGCTGATTGCTCAGGTCGGCATACTTGACCGCCGCCATCGCGATCGGCCGCGCCGCCACCTCCTCGGCCTCGTCGAGCAACGACTGCAGGGTGACCGTCCGGCCGGCGCGCGTCCGCAGCATCTTGCCGTCGGTGCCGAGCACGGACCCGAACGCCACGTGCTCGGCGCTCACGGCCGCCGGCAGGTAGCCCGCGCGGCGCGCGACCGCGAACACCTGCGCGAAGTGGAACGTCTGCGGCATGCCGACCACGTAGATGATGCGGTCGGCGCCCAGCCGCGTGGTGCGGTAGCGAATGGCCGCGAGATCGGTCGCCGCGTAACCGTATCCGCCGTCGCTCTTGCGGACGATCAGCGGGGCCTCCTGCCCCTCGACGAACACGCACAGCGCCCCGTCGTCGACCACGGCGATGCCCCGGCTCGCGAGGTCGTCGGCCACCTCGGGCAGCATCGCGTTGTAGAGCGACTCCCCCGCCAGGTCGTCGTCGGTCAGCAGGACGCCGAGGCGCGCGTACGCCTCGTTGAAGCCCTGCTTCGACACCTCGATGAGTGTCTGCCAGATCTGCGTCGTCTGCGGGTCGCCGGCCTGCAGGGCGACCACCCGGCGGCGGGCGGCGTCCGCGAACGCGTCGTCGGACTTGAAGCGCTCCTGGGCCCGCTTGTACAGGGCCACCGAGCCGTCGAGGTCGAGCCCGGCGGCGTCCACGCCCTCGGTCAGGATGTACTCCACGAGCATGCCGAACTGGGTGCCCCAGTCGCCGATGTGGTTCTGGGCGATGACGGTGTCGCCGCGCGCCGCAAGAACCCGGTGGAAGCAGTCGCCGATGATCGTGGAGCGCAGGTTGCCCACGTGCATCGGCTTGGCGACGTTGGGCGCGGAGTAGTCGATGACCACGGTCTGCGGGTGGTCGGTCTGGGCGATGCCGGTGTGCGGATCGGTCAGCAGGGCGGACGCCGCGTCCGCCAGCACGCTGGGCCGCAGGCGGAAGTTGAGGAAGCCCGGGCCCGCGATCTCCAGGGGCTCGCACAGGTCGGCGACGTCGATGCGCTCGGCCAGCTCGGCCGCGAGCTCCCGCGGGGGGCGTCCGGTTGTCTTGGCGAGGCGCAGCGCGACGTTGGACTGAAAGTGTCCGAACTGTGGCTTGGTGGCGGGCCGCATCTCCGGGTCGATCCCGGTCGCGGCCTGCACCCGCTCGGTGAGCTGGGAGAGCAGAGACGGCATGATCCCCATGATCCCACAGGCGCGGCGTTCCTCCGTCCTGCGCGGAGGCTCAGCCAGCCAGGGCGTCCGCGACGGCGTCGGGATCACCGTCGGCCGACGGCGCCCGGCGCGTCACCAGATCCCACACCATCTTCAGGTTGGCCCCCAGCTCCCGGGCGGCGAACTCGTTCCAGCGCCGGGAGGTCTGCTTGACCGACACGTCGCCGACGCCGACGGCGTCCACCCCGACCGCCCGGCAGGTCGCGACGGCCCGAGGGAGGTGGTAGCGCTGGCTGACGAGCAGCGCCTCGGTGACGCCGAGGACGTCCCGGGCCCGCACGCAGGTGTCGTAGGTATCGAGCCCGTGCTCGTCCTCGACGATCCGCCGGGCGGGCACGCCCGCCTCGACGAGGTAGGCCTTCATGTTCGTGGTCTCGCGGTGGTGGGCCTCGGCGTTGTCGCCGCTCACCACGAGCACGCGCGCCTTGTCGGTGCGGTAGAGCTCCACCGCCAGATCGAGCCGGGCCTGCAGGTAGGGCGACGGCCGCCCGGAGTCGTACACCTCGGCGCCGAACACGATCGCCACATCGCGAGCGGGCGCCTGGTCGGCGGTGAGGACGCGATCCGCGGCCATGGCCCGCGTCCAGACCGCGGGCGCCGCGACGCCCACTGCCGCGCCCAGCGCGGCGAGACCGCCGACGCAGGCAAGCCACGCCACCGCCCGGACGAGGGGGCGTCGGCGTGGCGTCATGCCGGCATCCGGTCGGGCCGGTCCGCGGGCGCCCGGCGGCCCTGACTCACGCGCGCTGCGCGCGGTAGTACTCGATGAGCCCGCGCGTGGAGGGATCCTGCGCGGCGAGCGCGTCGGCGTCCCCGGTGATGGCCGGCACGATCTGCTTGGCGAGCACCTTGCCCAGCTCGACGCCCCACTGGTCGAAGCTGTTGATGCCCCACACCACGCCCTGGGTGAAGGTGATGTGCTCGTACAGGGCGATCAACTGACCCACGACCGACGGCGTGAGGGCCGGGGCCATGATCGAGGTGGTCGGCCGGTTGCCCTCGAACACCTTGGCGCTCACCAGCTCCTCGGCGACGCCGTCGGCGCGCACCTCGTCGGGGGTCTTGCCGAACGCCAGCGCCTTGGTCTGGGCGAAGAAGTTCGCCAGGAACAGTTCGTGCACATCCGTCTCGCCGTCCTTGATCGGATGTGCCGGGGTGGCCACCGCGATGAAGTCGGCGGGGATCAGCTGCGTGCCCTGGTGGATCAGCTGGTAGAACGCGTGCTGGCCGTTGGTACCGGGCTCGCCCCAGAAGATCTCGCCGGTCTCGGTGTCGACGGGGTCGCCGTTGGCCTTGACGCCCTTGCCGTTGGATTCCATCGTGAGCTGCTGGAGGTAGGCGGCGAAGCGGTGCAGGTACTGCGCGTACGGCAGCACGGCGTGCGAACCCGCCTTGAGGAAGTTGACGTACCAGACGTTGATGAGCCCCATCAGCATCGGGACGTTCTCGCGGCACGGCTGGGTGGCGAAGTGGACGTCGATGGTGTGGAACCCGTCCAGGAAGGCCGAGAAGTCGTCCGGCCCGATGGCCAGGACGACCGCGGTGCCCACGGCGGAGTCGACCGAGTAGCGGCCTCCGACCCAGTTCCAGAACCCGAACGCGTTGTCGGGGTCGATGCCGAAATCGGCGACCAGGTCGAGGGCCGTCGACACCGCCGCGAAATGCTTGCTGATCGCGTCGCGCGCGGCCTCCTGCGAGCCGTCGAGGACGCCCGCGTCCGCCAGCGCGCCGAGGAACCAGTCGCGCGCCATGCGCGCGTTCGTCATCGTCTCCAACGTGGTGAAGGTCTTGGACGCCACGATGACCAGCGTGCGCGTCGGATCGAGATCCTTCGTCTTCTCGTACACGTCGCTCGGGTCGATGTTCGAGACGAAGCGAACCTCCGGGCCGTCCACGTACGGCTTGAGCGCCTCGTACACCATGACGGGGCCGAGATCGGAGCCGCCGATGCCGATGTTGACGACGTGCGTGATGGTCTCGCCGGTGACGCCCTTCCACTCCCCCGAGCGAACCTTCTCGGCGAATGCATAGATCCGGTCGAGCGTCTCGTGCACCTGGGCGACCACGTCGACCCCGTCCACGACCAGCGAGTCGCCCCGCGGCCGGCGCAGTGCGGTGTGCAGGACGGCGCGGTCCTCGGTGGTGTTGATGTGCTCGCCGGCGAACATCGCATCGCGTTTGCCGGCCAGCCCGACCTCGTCGGCGAGGGCGCACAGGGCGTCGAGAACGGCGTCGTTGATCAGGTTCTTCGACAGGTCGACGTGCAGGTCGCCCGCGGTGAGGGTGAGATCGTGGGCCCGCTCGGGATCCGCCGCGAACCAACCACGAAGATCGGGCCGGAAGGCGTCGAAGAGGTCGGCCAGCTGCTCCCACGCGTTCATGGTCGTCACGTTCGTCATGGCGTCCAGCCTACGGCGTCCCCGCTGCTCCAACGTGGGCTGCGGGGGAAAAGGAACGACGCCCGCTCCTCGCGCATGGCGAAGGAACGGGCGTCGCGGAACGTGAACGTCAGAGCTTGACCGAGACGTGGACGTGGTCGTAGTGGTTGGCCGTGATGCTGCCGCGATCGGCCATCGGACGCCAGTAGGGCTTGTACGGCGTCCAAATCTTCTGCTCGAAGATGATGTGGTCGATGCCGAAGGCGTCCGCGTTCGCCGCGACGTAGTTGGCGACCGCCCAGCCCTTGGCGGAGTCGGTGTACGTCATGAAGTCGATGGCGCCGCCCTGGCCGTGGTTCGAGCGGTTGTTGCTGGCGCGGTAGCCGCCGATGGACTTGAACGACCACTTCGCGGTGACCGCGTTGTAGACGACCATGGCCTTCGGCTTGAGTCCGAGCACGGTGCCGCCGGAGTAGCTGGTGGAGCCGGTGTAGGACTCGGCGCTGCTGGAGGACGCCGCGGCGCTGCTGCTCGCCGCCTTCGCGGCGGTGCCGGACGCCTTCGCGGCGGCGGCGGTGGCCTTGGACGAGGACGCGACGGCCGTGGCGACCGGCTTCGGGGTCTCGACCACCGGGGCCTGGTCGGCCAGGAGCTGGTCGAAGACCCACGCGACCTTGCCGTCCCACGCCACCTGGCGGTAGCCGTTCTCGACCTTGTCGGTGACGGCGACCTTGTCGCCGGACTTGAGCGAGGCGACCTTGGCCGAGTCCTGCGTGGCGCCGGCCCGGACACTGGCCGTCTTCTGTGCGAACTTGTCGCCCGCGGCGGCACCGAACGAGCTGCTCCACGCGCCGACGGAGAAGGTGACGGCCTCGGCCTCGGCCGGAGCGGTCTGCTCGGTGGCGGTGGGCTCGGGGGGGGCGGGCAGCTCGCCGGCGGCCGGGTCGGTCGCGGCCTCATC
>JAKDIK010000217.1 GCA_030450535.1 Propionibacteriaceae bacterium | reverse complement strand
TAGATGACCGAGTCGATGCCCACCATCAGGTTGTCCTCGGTGATGACGCCCTGCGGCGGGAACGGCACGACGGCCTCGCGCATGTCCATGGTGTAGCGGACGCGGTCGATGAACGGGACGATGAGGTGCAGGCCCGGCTCGATGGTGCGATGGAACTTGCCGAGCCGCTGCACGATGCCGACCTGCATCTGCTGCACCACCCGGATGGAGAGCGCCACACCGACCACCGCGACCACGGCGAGAACGATGAGCAGGAGGAAAATCGGGTCAGGCATGGCGTGCCTCATCTCCTTCGTGGGGTCTTTGTTCCACCCTAGCCGCCCACCCCAACGCGCACGGAGGCCGCGCACAGGTGGTCTCGCTCAGGAGCTCAGCGGCTTGTTCCGCGGGTAGACCACGACGGTGACGCCGTCGATCTCGAAGACCTCGACGTCGACGCCGGACGCGATGGGTTCGCCGTCGTAGCTGCGCGCCGACCAGGTCTCGCCGGCGATCTTGACCTCCCCGCCCGTCGCGGTGATCTCACGCGTGGCGTGCCCGGTGCTGCCCAAGAGATTGTCGATCGAGCTGCGGTAACCCGGACCCTTGTGGAGCCTCTTGATCAGTTCGGGCCGCAGCAGCCCCAGCAGTGCCACGGCCACCACGAGCGCGACGATCACCTGCACCCAGATCAGGCCCGGCAGGAACAAGGCTGTCACCGCGCCGGCCAGGGCCCCGCCGGCGAGCATCAGCAACGTGAGGTCGAGCGTCAGCATCTCCGAGACGGCCAGCCCACCTGCGGCGATCAGCCAGATCGCCCACCAGTTGTCCTGCACCCATTCCCACATGATGCCTACCCCGCCCTCTGCCCCGCCGCGACCGCGCGCGCGCTCCAGCGGCCGTCGGTGCGGCTCACGTGCAGCGGAAGGTCGAAGGCGGCGCTGAGGTGCTCGTCGGTCATGACCTCTTCGATCGGTCCCGCCGCAACAACCCGTCCGCCCTTCAGCAGCAGGGCGTGTGTCATGCCCGCGGGGATCTCCTCCAGGTGATGGGTGACCAGGACGGTCGCGGGGGCCTGCGGGTCGGCGACGAGCTCGGTCAGCGTGGCAACGAGGGATTCGCGTCCGGCCAAGTCGAGGCCGGCGGCGGGCTCGTCCAACAGCAGCAGCTCGGGATCGGTCATGAGGGCGCGGGCGATCTGGACGCGCTTGCGCTCCCCCTCACTGAGCGTGCCGAACGTGCGCCGGGAGAGGTGGTCGACGCGCAACTGCCCCATGAGCTCGGCCGCGCGCCTCAGGTCGGCGACGTCGTAGTGCTCGCGCCAGCGGCCCATCACCGCGTACGACGCCGACACCACCACGTTGCCGACCGACTCCGAGCGCGGAATTCGGTCGGCCAGTGCGGCCGACGTGACGCCGATGCGCGGCCGCAGCTCGAAGACGTCGACGGCGCCCAGCACCTCGTCGAGCACCGACACCATGCCCGAGGTCGGATGCAGCTGCGCAGCCACCACCTGGAGCAGCGTGGTCTTGCCCGCGCCGTTGGGGCCGATGATCACCCAGCGGTCGGATTCCTCGACGACCCACGACACCTGGTCGAGCAGCGTGACCCCGCCCCTGATGATCGAGACGTCGTCGAGCTCCACAACACCTGGCATGCGCCCAACCTACCCGGACGCCCCCGCTCGCGTCCGCGTCCCCCGCGGGGCGTCGTCACTCGCGCTGGCGTCCCCCACCCGCGGCGCCCCGCAGCGGCGCGCAGGACGCCGCCGCCCCGCTCAGGCGCCCGTGGAGTGTAGGCCTCCGTCGACGTGGATCATCTCGCCGCTAGTGGAGCTGAACCAGTCCGACAGCAGCGCGACCACGGCCTTGGCCGTCGGGGTGGCATCGGCGGTGTCCCAACCGAGCGGCGCCCGATCGCCCCAGATGTCGTTGAAGGACGTCGACCCCGGGATCGCCTTCTTGGCGATCGTGTCGATGGGCCCGGCGGCCACGATGTTGGAACGCACCCCCTCCGGCCCGAGGTAGCGCGCCAGGTAGCGCGACGCCGACTCCAGGGCGGCCTTCGCGACGCCCATCCAGTCATACGTGGGCCACGACACGCGCGCGTCGAACGTGAGGCCGACCACCGATGCCGTGTCGCCGAACAGCGGCTTGCACGCCATCGTCAGGCTGACCAGGGAATACGCCGAGATGTGCATGGCCGTCGACACGTCCTCGAACGGCGTGGTGAGAAACTTGCCCCCCAGCGCCGTCTCCGGGTTCGCGAACGCCACCGAGTGCACGACCCCGTCCAGTCGCTCGACGCCGACGCCGCGCAGGGCATCCGGGAGCCCCGCGAGGTGCTCGGGATTCGTGACGTCGAGCTCCAGCACCGCCGGCACGGGATCGAGCCGCTTCACGATGCGCTGCGTCAGCGACATCGCCCGTCCGAAGTTCGACACGACCACAGTCGCACCCTCGGCCGCCGCGGTCTCGGCGACCTTGTAGGCGATCGACGTGTTCAGCGTGACGCCGGTGACGAGAATCGTCTTTCCCTCGAGGATGCCCATGATCTGCCTTTCGCTGCTCTCTGGTGAGTGTGCCGACCCTGTCGGCGCGTCTAGTGCCCCATGCCCAGGCCGCCATCGACCGGCAGCACCGCGCCGGAGATGTAAGCGGCCTCCGGGCTGGCCAGGAAGGCCACGGCGGACGCCACCTCCTGCGGCAGGCCGAGGCGTCCGGACGGGATCGCCGCCTTGTAACCGGCCACCGTGTCCTCGCCGAGGACGGCCGTCATGTCGGTCTCGATGAAGCCCGGTGCCACGACGTTGGCCGTGATGCCACGGCCGCCCAGCTCGCGGGTGAGCGAGCGGGCGATGCCGACCAGGCCCGACTTCGTGGCCGCGTAATTCACCTGGCCGGGCGAGCCATACAGCCCCACCACCGAGCCGATGAAGATCAGGCGCCCGCGGCGCAGCCGCAGCATGCCCTTGCTGGCCCGCTTGGCGACGTTGAACGCGCCCTTGAGGTTCACGTCGACGACGGCGTCGAAGTCGGCCTCGGACATGCGCAGGACGAGGGTGTCCTTCGTGATGCCGGCGTTGGCGACGACGACCTCGACGGGCCCGTGGGCCTGCTCCGCGGTCGCGAAGGCGGCGTCGACGCTGGCGGCGTCCGCGACGTCGCACGCGATGCCGAGCGCCCCCTCGGGCGCCCTGCCGGACGTGCTGGCGCTGGCGACCTTGTCGCCGCGGGCCAGGAACTCGGCGACGATCGCGGCTCCGATGCCGCGCGCTCCGCCGGTGACGAGGATGCTGCGGGGGGTCTGTTCGGTCACGGGGTAACGCTAGCGTGCGGCGTCCGCACCGCGGGCTAGGCTTGCCGACATGCCCTCGCGGTCGCGTCCCACCATCATCACGGATGCGCGGTACGGCACGACGCTGTCCGCGGAATCGCGCGAGCGCCGGTACCTGTGGACGATGGCGTTCCGGGTGGTGACCTTCCTCGTGGCGCTGTTCTCACCGCTGCCGTGGAATGTGCTGCTCTTCCTGGCCGCCGCCCTGCTGCCGGCGATCGCCGTCCTGCTCGGCAACGCGCGCGACAACCACCTCGAGCCCGCGATGGATCCCGAGCCGGACGCCCCCGCCCGCCCCGCACTGGAGCGCGGCGAGGTCGTCCACGGCGACGTGGTGGAGCCGGACGCCATGAGGCAGGACGTGGGCGTCCGGCCCGAGGCGGCGCGATGAGGCGGCCCTGGCTGCGGTGGGCACTGCTGACCGTTTTCGTCATCGCGCTCGCGATCACCTTCGTCAACCTCGGCCGCTGGCAGCTCGATCGCCTCGATCAGCGCCGCGACCGCAACGCCGTCGTGGTCGAGCACGAGAACGCGCCGGTCCTGCCGTTCGGCGAGGTCTTCCACCGGCCGATCACCGAAGCCGACCAATGGCAGCGGGTGGAGGTGACCGGCACGTACTCCGACGAGCAGGTGCAGGTGCGCTACCGCTCCCAGGACGGCGATCCGGGCTGGGAGCTGGTCACCCCGCTGACCACCGCCGACGGCACGACCGTCCTCATCGACCGCGGCTTTGTGCTGCGGCCGCGCAACGAGGATTTCCCCAGCGTGCTCCCCGCTCCCCCGGCCGGCGAGGTGAACGTGGTCGGCTACGTGCGGCGCGACGAGCAGGGCTCTGTCGAAGCCATCACGCCGACCCAGGACACCCGCGACACGGTCCGGCTCATCAACTCCACCGCCATCGGGGGCTGGCTCGGGCGCGACGTGGTCAACGGCTACATCGGCCTGATCTCGTCCGATCCACCCCAGGGGGACGAGTTCCAGGTCGTGCCACCGCCGCCGCAGGACGAGGGTCCCCACCTGTCGTACGCGCTGCAGTGGTTCGCGTTCACGGCCATCGCGGGCTTCGGCCTGCTCGTGCTGATCCGCAACGACGTCCGCGATCGCCGCAGAATGCAGGCCCGCGCGGCGGCGCAGGGCGCTGGGCAGAGCACGGGCTCGACGCGGGGAACCATGAGGGAGGACTGACATGGATCTGGGTTTGGCCGGCAAGGTGTTCGTCGTGACGGCCGCGTCCGGTGGGCTCGGTCGCGCAACGGCGGACGCCCTCGTGGCGGACGGCGCGCGGGTCGTGCTCGTGGCAAGGCGTCCGGAACGCCTCGATGCCGCTGTGGCGGCGCTGGGCGCCGACCACGCCGTCGCGCTGCCCGCCGACCTCAACGATCCCGACACCGCCGAACGCGCCACCGCGCTCGCGCTGGAAACGTTCGGACGCCTCGACGGCGCCCTGATCAGCGTGGGCGGGCCGCCGCGGGGGGCGGTGCTCGATATCACCGATGACGGGTGGCGCTCAGCCTTCGACTCGGTTGTCGTCTCGGCGTTGCGGGTCGCCCGCGCCGTGGTGGCCGCGGCGTCCGGGCCGGTGCGCCTGGCGTTCGTGCTGTCCAAGGACGGCAACCCGGACATCTATGTGATGAAC
>JAKDIK010000429.1 GCA_030450535.1 Propionibacteriaceae bacterium | reverse complement strand
TCGTCAGAAGTCGCCTCCTGAGCCCCAGTCGCGGTACCCGTCGGAGATGACGCCTGCGGCGTCCACCGCTGCCATGGCCACGGGCAGGGCGCCGGCGTCCGGATCTAGGGCCGGCCACGGGCGTTCTGAGGCCTTGGCGAGGCAAGTGCGGCGAACTGTTCCCGCACGCGGGCCAGATGGTCGTCGACTGCCGCCTCCTGGTACCCCGGCCGGGCGCGACGGGGGAGCACCCGCCAGGTCAGTCTGGTCACCACGCTGCGGCCGGCGGGATTCACATGGAGCCCATCCACCATCGCCAACAACGCGTCCACCGCCTCGCGATCGTAGCCCCGATCCGCCACCGGAAACGTCGGCTCGGTCGACTCGCCGGGACGACGTCCGGGCGGGTAGGCCTCCACGACGCCCTTCGGGGTGTTGCGGCGGCGCGCCCTGCTCACCCCCACGGCCACCATCACCCACGTCGTCACCATCGTGACCGCCAGCAGCACGGTGCCGGGGTTCACCGCCCAGGGAATGAGGAAAGCCCCCGTCAGGGTGATCGCGACGGCAATGGAGCCGACCCAGGCCGACGCCCGACTCAGGGCAGCGTTGTCGTGTCGACGCAGCGAGTGCACCAACGTCAGGCCGGCCACAGCCCCCCATGCCAGGCCCGTGGCCACCCCCCAGGCGGGCAGGTGCCCGCCGGTGAGGACGAGCACGGCGCCGATGGCCGCGACGAGTATCCCTGCGGCGACCGCCCCGGCCCAGTTCCGGCGTCCCGAGTAGCCCTTCTCGGCCGTGAAGCCGGCCGCCGCCGCCTCGCCCCGCTCGGTCGCAACGCGAAGGCTGGCGAACACCAGGCGTCGTCCTGCCTCGAGCAGCAGCCAGACAACCGCCAGGACTACGGCCGCTCCCGCCGCAAGCGCCACCCACTACCCCATGGGTCACTCGGTGGGGAGGCGCCCGGACGTGACGGCCTTCACCAGCGCCGCGTGGTCGGCCTCGGTCTGGTCGGCGTACGCCCGGGCGAACGCCGCGAAGGCGTCCGCGGGGGCGTCCGACTTGCCGAGGTAGCCCGAGATGACCGACGCCCCGGAGGTCCGGGCGTGCCCCTTGGCCAGCAGGTGGCCGACGATGCCTGCGTAGTCGACCAGAGCGGTGGCGTTCATCGCGTCCAAGGGCACTCCGCCCTTCATGTTGCGGAATTGCCGCACGTAGTACTGGTGCCCGCCCACGGTCGTCCAGCCCAACAGCGGGTCGGAGACGGTCTGCAGTTGCTGCTGGTACTCCACGACCCGCTGGCCCTGGTGGGCGTGCAGGGCCGTCTCGCCGTGGACGTACTCCGCGAGCACCGAGCGGCGGGCCTCCTTGAGCTGCAGGAACAACACATCGTCTTGACGCGATCCCACCAGCAGCGCCACCCAGGCCCGAAGTCCGACCGATCCCACCCCCACCACCTTGTGGGCGATGTCGTGCAGCGTGTAGCCCCCGACGATGCGGCGCCACTGCGGCGTGAGGGTCTCCAGGTAGGCGTCCAGTCCTTCTGCGAGCGCCTCGCGTTCGGCCTCCTCGGGGTGGGTGACGACGGGCGGGTCGTCCGCGATCC
>JAKDIK010000428.1 GCA_030450535.1 Propionibacteriaceae bacterium | reverse complement strand
GAGGGCGACGAGATCCTCTACCGCGAGATGAAGAGCCGCTTCGGCAAGTACTTCGAGGGCTTCATGGGTGCCGAGGCGATCAAGCGTCGTCTCGCCGACTTCGACCTGGACGCCGAGGCCGACAGCCTGCGCAACACGATCCAGACCGGCAAGGGTCAGCGCAAGACCCGCGCGCTCAAGCGCCTCAAGGTCGTCTCTGCGTTCCTCAACACCACGAACACGCCCATCGGCATGGTGCTGGACGCCGTCCCGGTCATCCCGCCGGACCTGCGTCCGATGGTGCAGCTCGACGGCGGCCGCTTCGCGACCTCCGACCTCAACGACCTGTACCGCCGCGTGATCAACCGCAACAACCGACTCAAGCGACTCCTTGATCTCGGCGCGCCCGAGATCATCGTCAACAACGAGAAGCGGATGCTGCAGGAGGCCGTGGACTCGCTGTTCGACAACGGACGCCGTGGGCGTCCGGTCACCGGCCCGGGCAACCGGCCGCTGAAGTCGATCTCGGACATGCTCAAGGGCAAGCAGGGCCGGTTCCGCCAGAACCTGCTCGGCAAGCGCGTCGACTACTCGGGCCGCTCGGTCATCGTGGTCGGCCCGCAGCTCAAGCTGCACCAGTGCGGTCTGCCGAAGAACATGGCGCTGGAGCTGTTCAAGCCGTTCGTCATGAAGCGACTCGACGACCTGAACCTGGCGCAGAACATCAAGAGCGCCAAGCGGATGGTGGAGCGCCAGCGTCCGGTCGTGTGGGACGTGCTCGAAGAGGTCATCGCCGAGCACCCCGTGCTGCTGAACCGTGCGCCCACGCTGCACCGCCTCGGCATCCAGGCGTTCGAGCCGCAGCTCATCGAGGGCAAGGCGATCCAGCTGCACCCGCTCGTCTGCACGGCGTTCAACGCCGACTTCGACGGCGACCAGATGGCCGTCCACCTGCCGCTGAGCGCGGAGGCCCAGGCCGAGGCGCGCGTGCTGATGCTGAGCACGAACAACATCCTCAAGCCCGCGGACGGCCGTCCGGTCACCCTGCCCACGCAGGACATGATCATCGGCCACTACTTCCTCACCACCCTGCGTGAGGGGCAGCTGGGTGAGGGCCGGTCGTTCATCAGCAAGGACGAGGCGCACATGGCCTTCGACGCCGGTGAGTTGGCGATCAACGCGCGCATCACCCTGCGCGTGCGCGACGCCGTGCCGCCCGAGGGTGTCCAGGCGCGTGAGGACGGCTCGTTCCTGCTCGAGACCACGCTGGGACGCGCCCTCTTCAACGAGGCGCTCCCGGCCGACTACGCGTACGTGAACGGCAGCGTCGGCAAGAAGCAGTTGGGCCAGATCGTCAACGATCTCGCCGAGCGCTACGCCAAGGTCGACGTGGGTCGCACCCTGGACCGACTGAAGGACATCGGCTTCAAGTGGGCCACCCGCTCGGGTGTCACCGTGTCGATCTCCGACGTCCAGACCCCGCCGAGCAAGCCCGAGATCCTCGCGGCCTACGACGCGAAGGCGACCAAGATCACGCGGCAGTTCGAGCGGGGCAAGGTCACCGAGGAGGAGCGCCAGCAGGAGCTCGTCCAGCTGTGGACCGACG
>JAKDIK010000427.1 GCA_030450535.1 Propionibacteriaceae bacterium | reverse complement strand
CGCCGCGGGACTCATGCGGGGGCTCGGCATCGTGTCCGGCCTGGTGGCGACGTCGGCGATGGTCATCATGCTGTGGCTGTCGGCACGCGTGCCACTCATCGAGCGCACCATCGGCCAGGACCGCGCCCTGGCGCTCCACAAATCCCTGGGCCAGTGGACGTTCGGCGGCCTGGTCCTGCATGGGCTGTACCTCGTCACCGGTTACGCGATGGCCGACCAGCTCAGCTGGACGGCCGAGTTCGCCACCCTGTGGGGCAGCGGCGACTTCGTGCTGGCCGTCGTTGCCATTGTGTTGCTGGCCCTGGTGGCGGTCACCTCCATCGCCGCCGCCAAACGCCGGCTGGGCCATGAGGTGTGGCAGGGCATCCACCTGACCACGTATGCCGCGATCCTGCTCGCGCTGCCGCACCAGTTCTCGATGGGCGGGCTGTTCGCCGACGGGGTCGGCCACTGGTTTTGGCTCGCCGTGTGGGGTGCCACGTTCTTCGTGATGCTCGCCTGGCGCGTCCTGCTGCCGCTGTTCGCTTCCGTCGAGCACCGGCTGTGCGTCACCGGCGTGGTCTGGGAGACCCCCGACACGGTCTCGATTGAACTCACTGGGCGCCGCCTCGCCGACCTGGACCTTCGTGCCGGGCACTTCCTCCACTTCCGCTTCCTGCAGGCGGGGTTGTGGTGGCACCAGCACCCCTTCTCGTTGTCGGCGGCCCCGCACGGCGACACGATCCGCATCACCGTGCGCATGCTCGGCGACGGCACCCGCCAACTCGCCGCTACGCTGCGGCCAGGCACGCGGGTGCTGTTCGAGGGCCCCTACGGGGTCTTCACGGACGCCGCGCGCACCGCTCCCGACGTGGTGCTGGTGGGCTTCGGGATCGGCGCCGCCCCCATCCGTGCGCTGCTCGAGGGCACCGACTTCGTCCCCGGTCACGCGACGGTCATCATCCGGGCGTCGTCGGAGCTGCACGTGGCGCACCGCGCCGAACTCGAGGCGTGGTGCCGAGCCCGCGGCGTCCGGCTGCACATCATCGCCGGCCACCGCCACGTCGCGGCCGACGGCACCACATCGTGGCTGACGAGCGGCCACCAACACCTCTGTTTGGCCGATCTGGCGGGCCCGCTCGCCGATGCCGACGTGTACGTGTGCGGCCCCGAGGGCGCCACCGATCTGTTGTGGGCGGATGCCCGGGCCGCCGGGGTGCCAGAAGAACGTCTGCATCGGGAGGAATTTGCCTGGTGAGCCGGGTCACCAGGCGAGTACCCCAGCGATGACGAGCACCGCGCCGGCCGCGAGGACGGCGTCGCGCCAGCCCCATCGCACCGGACGCGACGTCGTGCGCGGGGTCCGGCCCAGCCCGCGGGCCTCCAGGGCCTCGGCGAGTTGCTGTCCCCGGCGCAGGGCGACCACGAGCAGGCTGAACGCGGCTCGGCGGAACGCGTCGATCCCCATGCGCTCGCTCCGGCGAGCCGTGCCGCGCCCCCGGACGCGGTGGGCAGCCCGGATCGTGCGCCACTCGTCGGGCAGCATCTCCATGAGGCGGTAGCCGGCCATGAGCGCGTACGCGTAGCGGGCGGGGACGCGGGCCTGCTGG
>JAKDIK010000216.1 GCA_030450535.1 Propionibacteriaceae bacterium | reverse complement strand
GGCGGGCGGGCGTCGGGCGGGGGGCCCCGGTAGGCTGGGCGGCGTCACCTGCCCTATGGAAGGACACGCACACGACATGGCCGGTCTCTTCGGACGTCTCAAGACGATCTTCAATGCCAAGGCCGAGAAGGCCCTCGACAAAATGGAGGATCCGCGCGAGACCCTCGATTACTCGTACCAACGCCAGCTCGAGCTGCTGCAGAAGGTGCGCCGCGGCGTCGCGGACGTGGCGACGAGCCGCAAGCGCGTCGAGCTCCAGGCCAACCAGCTCGACGCAGAGATGAAAAAGCTCGCCCTCAGCGCCCAGCGCGCCCTCGAGGCCAACCGTGAGGATCTCGCCCGCGAGGCGCTCACGCGCAAGTCCGGCCTGCAGTCGCAGTTGGACGACCTCATGACCCAGCACGCGCAGCTCCAGGGCGAGGAGGAGAAGCTCGTCCGGGCGAGCACCCGCCTGCAGGCCAAGGTGGACGCCTTCCGCACCCGCAAGGAGACGATCAAGGCCACCTACTCCGCCGCCGAGGCGCAGACGCGCATCAACGAGGCGTTCACCGGCATCAGCGAGGAGATGGGTGACGTCGGTCTCGCCATCCAGCGCGCCGAGGACAAGACGCAGCAGATGCAGGCCCGCGCCGGCGCGATCGACGAGCTGCTCGCGTCCGGGGCGTTGGAGGATCCGACCAACACCTACAAGGACGACATCACCCGCGAGCTCGATTCGCTGGCGTCCGACGCCTCGGTCGAGAACGAGCTGGCCGCCCTCAAGGCGTCCATGGGCGCCCTCACCACCGGCGCGGCGCCGCAGGCCGCCCCGCAGTTGCCGGCCGGCGAGCCGGTGGACGCCGAGGCGAGCGAGGTCACCGCCACCGAGGGTGAGGCGACCGCGACCGACCAGCGTCCCCAGGGGTGACGCGATGATCGTTCGCATCCTCGGCGAGGGGCAGTTCCTCCTCGAAGACGCCGATCTCGACCGCCTCAACGAGCTGGACGACGCCGTCGAGGTGGCCGCCCACGCCGGTGACACCGCCGCGCTCGCGGCCGCGCTGACGACGCTGCTCGGATCCGTCCGGGAGCAGGGGACCCCGCTGGACGACGACCTGCTCGTCGACTCCGACCTGATCCTGCCGGACGCTGACGCCACCCCCGGGCAGATCCTCGACTGGATCGGCGAGGACGACTCGTTCGACGGGCTCATCCCGGCTGAGCACCCCGCCGACGCCGGCGGCGACGCCTGAGTGCGCGTCCTCATCTGCACCGATCGGATCGGGGCCCTCGCGTCAGCCGACGCGGGGGCCGCGCTCGGTCGGGCCTTCGTGGCCGCCCGGCCCGACACCCAGGTGGCGGTCGTGCCGGCGGCAGTATCGGGCGTTGCGCTCGCCGAGGCCCTCGCCGCGCTGGGCGACACCTCGCCCGTGGTCTCGGCCGCCGAGCACGCCGACCCGCCCGGTCAAAGGGAGCCGGTTCAGCGGGGCCTGGCCGAGCTGGTCACCGCCACCACGGTCGAGTTGGGGGAGTCCCTGGCGGCCGCGCTCGAGTCCCGACCGCGCCGGGTGGTCGTCGACCTGACGGCCTCCTCCGCCCACGACGCGGGAGCCGGCCTGCTGCATGCCCTCGGCGCGACCGCGGACGTCCCGCTGGACGCCGGCGCCGCCGGGCTGGCCGGCATCACCCGTGTCGATTGCGCCGCCGCCCGCGCGCTGGTGGGCCGGACCGAGCTCGTCGCCGTCGTCCCCACCGCCCAGCTGGGCGACCTGCTGCTCGGCCTGCGGGGCCTCACTGCCCGGCGCGGCCACACCGACGGGGCCGACCCGGCCCTCATGCTGGCCACGGACGCCCACCTCGGCGCCCTCGCCGCCGCCCTCGGTGTGGCGGACGCCCCCGGCCTGGGCGCGGCGGGCGGCGCGGTGCTCGCCCTGAACGCCCTGGGTGCCTGGCCCACCTCCGGCCCGGCCCTGTGCGCGCACGTGGCGTCCCTGGAGCGGACGGCGGCCCAGGCAGACGTGATCGTCACCGGCGCCGACACCCTCGACTTCGCCACGCGTGGGGGCGAGGTCGTCGGAGAGGTGGCGGTGATCGGCGGCCGCGTCCTGCGCCCCTGCGTGGCGGTGGCCCGCGAAGTGTTCGTCTCGGCGCGCGAACTGCGCACCTTCGGGATCGAGGTGGCCTACGCCCTCGGTGGCCCGCAGGAGCTGGACGCCGCGGCCCTCACCGGGTCGGCGCGAGGGATGGCGTCCAGCTGGACGTGGTGATCGGGCCAGGGGCGGTCAGGCCAGGTGGCCGAGCCGCTTGGCCTGCGCCTGGGCCACCAGCGCCAGGCGCATGACCTCGAACGTGTGCTCCTGCGGGGCGGCCGTCTCGGTGCGGTGGCGGACGTCGTCGAGGAACTGGGAGTAGTAGGTGACGCCAACGCCGTCGCAGTTCTCGTAGTGGACGCCGTCGGCGTCCGCCACGAACAGGTGGTTGGTGCCCTCACGCCCGGCGATGTCGACGTACTTGCGCAGCTCGATGTAGCCCTGCGTACCGAGGATGAACAGGCGGCCGTCCCCCCACGTCGGGAGCCCCTGCGGGGTGAACCAGTCGACGCGCACGTACCCGGTGGCGTGCTCGCTGCGCAGCACCACGTCGCCGAAGTCCTGGAACTTCGGGTCGTCCGGGTGGGCGTAGTTGGCGACGGTGCTGGACGCCACCTCGGCGGTCGTCGACCCGGTGAACCACAGGAACTGGTCGAACTGGTGGCTGGCGATGTCGACGAGGATGCCGCCGAACTCCGCCTCGTCGTAGAACCAGTCCGGACGCCCCCCGCTCGTGCCCAGGTGGCCACGGTCGCCCTCGCGGTGCGGCCCGAGGCCCAGGGTCTGGACGACCTGCCCGATGCGGCCGGAGCGGGCGATCTCGCCGGCGCGCGCCACGGCCGGCACCTCGAAGCGCTCCGAGTAGGTGACCGACCAGATGCGTCCGGTCTCGGCGACGGCGGAGCGCAGGGCGTCCAACTGCTCCATCGTGGTGCAACCGGGCTTGTCGGTCATGACGTCCTTGCCGGCGCGCAGGGCGGCCACGGCGATGTCGGCGCGATCCTTCGGAATGGCCGCGGTGACGATGACGTCGATGTCGGGGTCCGCGAGCAGCTCCTCCTCGGTGCGGGTGGGGACATCGGGGGAGTTGTCGTGGAACATCTTGGCGATGCCCGAGCTCTCGTCGCGGGTGGAGCAGCCGACCAGCTCGGCGCCCGCGGCCAACAGCCCCCGGGTCTGGCCGAAGATGTGCGCGTGATCGAGACCGATGGCGGCGAATCGAATGGGTGCGGCGTCAGTCATGGTGGTGTACCTCCTGATGCCAACCTATCCGGACGGTGGGGCCGTCCGGGCGGAAAGGGCCCGACCCGGCCCGCGCGGGGCGTCCGGGTAGCATGGGCACCTGCCAGATGGGGAACAAAAAGCGTCCGGAACGCGTTCCCACCCGTGTTGCACCACCCACCAACGGAGGAACTCCCATGAGCGTTGAGCTGACGCCCGACACCCAGGCCGACGGCATCATCCTGACCGAGGTCGCGGCCAAGAAGGTCAACGACCTCGTCACCAGCGAGGGCGACGACAACCTCGTGCTGCGCATCAGCGTGGCACCCGGCGGTTGCTCCGGGCTGCGCTACCAGCTGGCCCTGGACGACCGTGAGCTCGACGGCGACGTCGAGAAGGAGTGGTACGGCGTGAAGGTCGTGACCGACCGCATGAGCGCCCCGTACCTCTCCGGCGCGACGATCGATTTCGTCGACACGATCGCGCAGCAGGGCTTCACGATCGACAACCCCAACGCGCAGGGCTCGTGCGCCTGCGGTGACAGCTTCCACTGATCACGATCCGGCCACGACTGGCGAAAAAGCACCCGTCCCGGCGCCTCACATGAGGCGTGGGGGCGGGTGTTTGGGTTAGTCTGACGCAGGAGCATCGACAGCTCGGCCGTTGGCAGCTTCGCAGCCCCGGCGAGCCAACCTGACGGAAGGGTGTGACGTGGGTCGGATGAGATCGCGGCGAACCGCGCGGCGGATCGCTCTGAGCGCCACGGCGCTCGCGTCCCTCGTGGCGCTGACGGGCTGTTCGCAGGCGACGCTGGAGCAGTGGGGTCGTTGGGGCATGCTGGAGCCCGCGAGTGACCGTGCGCCGTTCATCGGCAACCTGTGGGACGGCGCGTGGATCGCGTCCATGGTCATCGGCGTCTTCGTCTGGGGCCTGATCGGCTACGTGCTGTTCCGGTTCCGGCGACGCGACGACCGCGAGATGCCGCGCCAGATCCGGTACAACCTGCCGCTGGAGATCCTCTACACGCTGGTGCCGTTCCTCATCATCGGCGTGTTGTTCTTCTTCACGGTCCAGAGCCAAAACGCCGTCCTCGCCAAGGAGGCCGACGAGGATGTCCACGTGGTGGACGTCGTCGGCCAGAAATGGTCGTGGACGTTCAACTATCGCGAGGCCGACAACCCCGACATCGGGACCGACGCGCACACGGTGGGCACGATCGAGGAGATCCCGACCCTCGTGCTTCCGGTGGACGAGCCGGTGCGCTTCAATCTGGAGTCGGCCGACGTCATCCACTCGTTCTGGATTCCCGACTTCTACTTCAAGCTCGACGTCGTCCCGGGACTGGACAACAGCTTCGACGTGACCCCCACCAAGGAGGGCACCTTCCTCGGCAAGTGCGCCGAGCTGTGCGGCACCTACCACGCCGCCATGGTCTTCCACGTGGAGGTCGTGAGCGTCGATGAGTACAACGCCCACGTTCGCGAACTCGCCGCAGCCGGCAACACGGGGCTCGAAGGGGTACCGGCGTTCCCGGGCTCCGGCCCCAGGACGGAGGGGTGACATGAGCACCGCTGCCCGCGTGGACACCACGACCTCGAACCGACCCGCGCGCCGCCCCGGCATGGGCGCCCTGGTCATGACCTACATGACGCCGACCGACCACAAGGTCATCGCCAAGCTCTACCTGTGGACGGCGCTGGCCTTCT
>JAKDIK010000215.1 GCA_030450535.1 Propionibacteriaceae bacterium | reverse complement strand
TACGTGGGCCACCTGGCCGGCCTTGATCATTGCTTGGGGGGGGCGTTTGGCGTACGCTAACACGTCGGGGGGGGTGGGGGTGAGCAGGGCCGCAGCGAGGGCGTCCTCGTAGTTGCTGAGCACCCAGTTGACGTCGACCGTCGCACCGTCGAACTCGGCGGCCCAGGAGCGCACGGCCTCCTCGACGCCGTCCTCGCCGTACTGGTGGTACCACTGCGACAGCGTGGGCAGCGATCCGCCGGTGGCGCCGGTGGTGCCGCCGGTGGTGGCGTCGGGGGCGGGAGCGGTCGTCCGGCCCGTGTTGGAGCCGCAGGCGGCGAGGGTGGCGGTGGCGGCGAGACCGCCGCCGAGGGAAATCAGCGTGCGACGTGTGAGAGCCATGCGGGGAGCATAACCCCCGGTTCCGACGGTGATGCCAGCCGTTCCATGCTTGTCTGCCCGTGCCGGCGTTCACCCGAAGATGAGGGTTGATACTCCAACCCCAATCCGCGGGTGAAACCGATCCAGGGCGGGCCCCGTCCCACCGCGGCGTCCGGGGCCATTAGGGTGGGTCAGGTCGAAAGGTGACGCGATCATGACCCTCTTCAGCGATGTTCAGCAGGCCCCTCCGGACGCCATCCTCGGCCTCACGGAGAAGTTCAAGGCTGATCCGAACCCACGCAAGGTGAACCTCGGCGTCGGGGTCTACCAGGACGAGCGCGGCGTCCTGCCCCTGCTGCGCTGCATCGAGGCCGCCGAGCGCAAGCTGGCTCAGCAGCCGAAGGCCAAGGGCTACCTGGCGATCGACGGCCTGCCGACCTACGACACCGATGTGAAGGAGCTCGTCTTCGGCACCGGCTCGCCGCTGCTCGCCGAGGGGCGCGTCGTCACCGTGCAGGCGCTCGGGGGGACGGGTGCGCTGAAGGTCGGAGCGGATCTGCTGCGGCAGGTGTCCCCGGACGCGACGGTGCTCATCTCCACGCCCAGTTGGGAGAACCACCAGGCGCTGTTCACCCGCGCAGGTTTCACCGTCGAGAAGTACCGCTACTACGACGCCGCGGACAAGGCCGTCGACGTCGAGGGCATGCTGGCCGACCTGCGCTCCGCCCAGCCCGGGACCATCGTCGTCCTGCACGCCTGCTGCCACAACCCGACCGGCTACGACCTGACCCCCGCGCAGTGGCAGCGCGTGATCGATGCCGTGCTGGAGGCCAACCTGACGCCGTTCCTCGACATGGCCTACCAGGGCTTCAGCCAGGGCATCGAGGAGGACGGTGCGGTCGTGAGGGCGTTCGCCGAGCGAGTGCCGAACTTCTTCGTGTCCACGTCGTTCTCGAAGAGCTTCTCGCTGTACGGCGAGCGCGTCGGCGGCCTCTCGATCGTGTGCGCGGACGCCGACGAGGCGGCCCGCGTCCTCTCCCAGGTCAAGATCGTGATCCGCACCAACTACTCCAACCCGCCCACCCACGGCGCGGCGCTGGTCGAGACCGTGTTGGCCGACCCCGAGCTGCGCGCCCAGTGGGTCGAGGAGCTCGGCGAGATGCGCGACCGCATCAAGGCCATGCGGACGACGCTCGTCCAGGGCCTGCGGGACGCCGGCGTCACCCAGGACATGAGCTACATCACCGACCAGGTCGGCATGTTCAGCTTCTCGGGCCTGACCAAGGATCAGATGGTGCGCCTGCGCACCGAGTTCGGTGTCTACGGCACCGACACCGGACGGATCTGCGTCGCGGCCCTCAACGACGACAACGTCGGCTACGTGAGCGAGTCGATCGCGGCGGTCCTGAAGGGCTGAGCCACACACGATGCGGACCCGAGATTATGGCGCCATGGCGACACAATCTCGGGTCCAAATCAGCCTCGGCCGCCCACGCTGGGCGGTGACGACTCAGAAGTCGAAGTCGTCGATGTTCTCCGCGTTGAACCGGTACGGGTCCCCCAGCAGCACGGTGTTGTCGGCGCCGACGGTGAACTCACCCAGGCGTCCGGCGGTGAAGGTGTCGCCCTCGGCGCCGGTGATGGTGCCTTCGGCGAGCGCCTGGGCGGCGTAGGCGGAGAGGAAACCCAGATCCTCCGGGTTCCACAGCGCGAACTCGGTGACCGTACCGTCCTGGACGTACTCGCGCATCTGGTTCGGCGTGCCGAGCCCGGTGAGCGCCACCTGGCCCTTGTACTGCGACGTCGACAGGTAGCGCGCCGCGGCGGCGATGCCCACCGTCGTCGGCGAGATGATCCCCTTCAGGTTCGGGTGGCTCTGCAGCAGGCCGGCCGTCCGGTCGAAGGACATCTGGTCGTCGTCGTTGCCGTAGACCGTGTCGACGAGGGTGATGTTCGGGTGCTCGGCGGCGAGCTGCTCGGTCATCATCTCGATCCACGCGTTCTGGTTCGTCGCGTTCGCGGCGGCCGACAGGATCGCCACCTCGCCGGAATCCCCGATCTGCTCGGCGATCATGTCGACCTGCACCTTCGCGATGCCCTCTGCGGTCGCCTGGTTGACGAACACGTCGCGGCACTCGGGGTTGGTGTCGGAGTCGAACGTGACCACCTTGATCCCGGCGGTCTTGGCGTCGTTGAGGGCGCCACAGATCGCGGCCGGATCGTTGGCCGACACCACGATCGCGTTCACCTGCTGCTGGGTGAGCGTGTTGATGTAGCTCACCTGCGCGTCCGGGGACGCCGTCGCGGGGCCAACCTCGGCGAACGTACCGCCGAAATCTTCGACGGCTTCGCGTCCACCCTTGCTGGAGGTGTCGAAGTACGGGTTGCCGAGGTTCTTGGGCAAGAAGGTGACCTGCAGGTTCTCGGTGGCGGCGCCACCGCCCGTCCCGCCCGTCGCGCCCCCGGTGGCCGGGGTTCCGCCGCCGGCGCATCCGCTCAGGGCGAGGACGAGGGCAGCGGCCGCGGCGAGCCCCGTGGGGCCTCGGAGTGAAGAGTGCATCATGGGACTTTCCTTTCGTCGAGCGGCATCCGCGGACGCCGCAGTTACGCCTTCGCCACCGCGGAGGCACCCGGCCGCACCCGTCTCGCCTGCGCCCAGGAGAGGATGCTGCCGGAGATCACGGACATCACCAGCAGGAGACCGGTGATGATATTGATGACGTCCGAGGTGATGCCCGCGAGACGCAGGGCACTCGACAGGACGCCGATGAGGAGGACGCCGGCGACCACCCCGTGCATCGCACCGCGGCCGCCGAACACGCTCACCCCACCGAGCACGACGGCGGCGATCACCTGCAGTTCCAGGCCCATGGCGTTGTCGCCGCGGGCGCTGCCGAAGCGCAGCGTGTAGTAGATGCCGGCGAGCGCCGCGATGGCCCCCGAGAGCACGAACAGGATGACGCGCGTCCGATCGACGCGGACGCCGTTGAAGAGCGCGGCGTCCCTGCTGCGGCCGATCGCGTAGGTGTCGCGTCCGAACGTTGTGAAGTGAGCCAGGACGACGAAGACGACCAGCAGCACCGCGAAACCGATCATCACGACCGGGATCGGCGTCCCCGGGATGCTCGCCCGGGCGGCCGCCGCCCAGTCGGCGGGGAAGGACGTGACGGCGGTCGTTCCCAGCAGGCCCACCGCGATGCCGCGGTAGAGCGCCATCGAGCCGATCGTGACGGCCAGCGCGGGCAACTGCATGCGGGTGATGAGCAGGCCGTTCAGCAGACCGCCGAGCGCACCCACCACGACCGCAGCGATGCTGGCCAGGCCCATCGGCTGGCCCGCCTGCACCATCATGCCGATCACCACTGAACTCAGCCCGACCATCGAGCCGACCGACAGGTCGATGTCGCCGGTGATCATCACCATCGTCATCGGCAGGGCGATGAGGAGGAGCGTCGCCACGTCGAGCAGCAGGAACGTCAGCGTGATCGGGGTCGCGAAGTTGCGGACGCTCAGCGACGCCACCACCACGACCACCGCCAGCAGGGCGATGATCGCCATCTCGGGGGTGAGCAGCAGGCGCTGCCAGGCGGGACGTCCGTGATCGGAGTACCCGCGGGGTTCGGGCGCCGCGGGCGTCATGTCGGCGGTGGACGGGGCCAGGGACTCGCTCATGCGTCCGCCCTCCCCACGCGAAGCCGCAACGACTGGCGCCGGGCGAGTACCCGGTCGAGGACGATGGCGCCGATGATGAGAGCGCCGACGAGCGCCTGTTGCCAGAGATCGGGGATGCCGAGCACCGGTAGCGCGCGGCTGATCGTCAGTAGCAGGAATGCGCCGATGGCCGCACCCAGCACGGTGCCGACGCCGCCGACGATCGCGACGCCGCCGATGACCGCCGCGCCGATGGCCTGCAGCTCGAAGCCGAAGCCGGCCTGGCTCGAGACGGTTCCGTAGCGGGCGGCGTACAGGACGCCGCCGAGGCCCGCCAGCGCCCCGCAGAGCACGAACGCCGCGAAGATGCGCCGCCGCGCCGGCAGGCCGTAGAGCTCGGCGGCGTCCGGCGCGGAGCCGACGGCGTAGAACTCGCGTCCCGAGCGGGTGTTGGCCAGGTACCAGCCCACCGCGACCAGCACGGCGACGGCGATGAGGGTGAGGACCGGGAGGAAGAACACCTGCTGGGTGCCCAGGCGCAGGAAGTCCGGCGGCAGGTCGGAGGCGTTGATCCGGTTGCTGCCCGTCCAGGCGACGTTGATGCCGCGGAACGCATACAGGGTGCCCAGCGTGATGACCATCGCGGGCACGCGGCCGAGCGCGACCAGCGCCCCGTTGACCGCGCCGAGCAGCGCCCCGAACGCCACCCCGACGAGCATGACGACGACGATGGGCAGGTGCGCCTCGGTGAACAGCGTGCCGGTGAGGTAGGCGCTCAGGCCCACGATCGAGCCGACGGACAGGTCGACGTTGCGGGTGATGATGACGACGGCCTGGCCGACGGCGACCACCACGAGGATGGACGGTGTCAGCAGCAGGTCGCGGAACCCGTCGGGGCTGAACAGGAAGGTGGGGTTCCTCACGGTGGTCGCCACGACGACCAGCGCGAACGCCAGCAGGATGCCCGTCTCGCGCGACAGCAGCGCG
>JAKDIK010000214.1 GCA_030450535.1 Propionibacteriaceae bacterium | reverse complement strand
CCGGCGTGGCCGGCGCCTGGGGCTCGGGGGCCGGGGGGTTCAAGGTGGCGGCGACGCGGGCGCGGACGGCATCCCAGTCGGGCCGCGCCGTCGAGAAGCCGTCGACGTCGTGCTCGAACGTGAGGCTCTGCAGCGGCTGGCCCTGCACCTTCCTGGCCAGCACCAGCAGCGCCGAGAGGCGGCTGTTGGGCACGTCCGTCTGCACGATGTTCTGGCCGGCCTTCGAGAGCGCTTCGTAGTTGGCGAGCACGTTGGCAGGATTCGACTGCTGGACGACCGCCTGAATCACACAACGCTGCCGCGCCATGCGGGCGTAGTTGCCGGATTCGAAGCCGTACCGACCGCGTGCGTACCAGAGCGCGTCGGTGCCGTTCAGGTGCTGGTTGGGCCCCGGGGGCAGCCAGCGATCGGGCGGTCGGTTCGCGTCGTCGCTGCCGCCGACGGGGATCGGCTCGTTGATGTTGACGGTCACGCCGCCGAGCGCGTTGACGAACTCGATGAAGCCGTCCATGTTGATCAGCGCGTAGTAGTCCACATCGAGCCCCAGCGCAGTGCCGACCGACATCTTCAACACCTCGGCGGAGGGGTCGCGCACGCCGGTGGGCATCAGGTCCGGGGCCATCGCCGGCACGTCGTTGTAGATGGCGTTGAGGGAATAGTTCGGGTTGTACGAGGAGCCGTCGGTGAAGCCGTTCGGCCACCGCTCGGCCAGCGCCGAGCCGGGCGGGAAGGGCATGCGCTGAATCTGTCGCGGCAGGCTGAACAGCGTGGTCTGGCCGGTGGCCGTGTCGATGGAGGCGAGAATCACGGTGTCGGTGCGGATGCCCAGCGCCACGTCACGCGACTCGCCGGAGTCGCCCCCCAGCAGCAACACGTTGAGACGCGGCTTGTTCGCCCACGGGTCGGTGGCGTTGCCGAAGGTGGGTGCTGCGCTGGCGCCCGGCTCGGCATCGTCGGTGAACACGCCGCCGATCAGCTCGCTGGTGTCATGGATCGCGCGCGCCACGACGTAGGTGGGGGCGGTCACCGTGAGCACCAGAAGGCCGACGACCAAGCAGCCGAGCAGCCGCTGCCAGCCGGTGGGGGAGTGCGGTCGCAGCGCCAGATGGGTGGCGAGGATGGACGCCGCCCAGATCGTGCCGGCGACCGCGACCACGACCCACAACACATTGAGGACGTCGGGATCGAACGTCCACGTGAGCAGCAGATCCTGCGCGAACAGCCACAGCAGGCCTGCGGCGACGATGGTCAGGCCGAAACCCAGCAGCATGAGGGCCCCGAGCTTGCGCCAGCGCGTCTTCAGCAGGCCGGCACCCGGCAGGAAGGTGCCGACGACGGACCACCCGATCGAGGCCGGGAAGGTCCAGGCGTCCGCGAAGCGGCGGGCCCGCGGCGTCCGGCCGTGCCCGACGGCGTCCGGGTCTCCGGGCAGGGCGCGCTGCGGGGCCGTGTCGGCGTCGGAGGCGTGGACCCCGGCACCCTTGTCGGTGGCGTCGGTGGCCATGCCCTCTCCATTCGGGACGGGTGATTGACGCGAGCATACCCGTGGGACGCCCACCGCAGGTTTTGCCTGCCTGCTCGCTTGCCCGGTAGCCTGTGCTCTTGGCCGAGGAGGTGTCGCCTAGTCCGGTCTATGGCGCCCGCCTGCTAAGCGGGTTTGGGGCTCAACCCCATCGCGGGTTCAAATCCCGCCACCTCCGCCAACGGTGCCCATCGGGCAGCACGAAACGCCCGCACCCACGCTCGGTGGGGTGCGGGCGTCACGTTGTCCGGGTTACGCCGTCGCCGCGGGAGGCACGACGGGCGGCTCGAGACCCTGCTCCTCGGCGATGCGCACGCGGATCTGATGGAGCTCGTTCATGAGCGCACGGGGTAGGCGGTCGCCGAACTGCTCGAAGTACTTCTCGGTGAGGTCACACTCCTCGGACCACGCCTCGTAGTCGACGTCGAACAGCTCCGCCAGGCGCTCCTCGCTCAGGTCGAGCCCGTCGGTGTTGAGATCCTCCAGCTTCGGCAGGCGGCCGTTGAAGCGATCGACGGCCTCCAGCTCGCCGTTGACACGGCGCAGGGCCCACTCGAGCGCCCGGGCGTTGTCCCCGAAGCCGGGCCACAGGAACTTGCCGTCGGCGTCCTTGCGGAACCAGTTCACCTGGAACACCTTGGGCGCCTTGTCGCCGAGCGCGTTGCCGACGGCCAGCCAGTGCGTCCAGTAGTCGGCCATGTTGTAGCCGCAGAAGGGCAGCATCGCGAAGGGGTCGCGGCGCAGGGCCCCGACCGAACCCTCGGCGGCGGCCGTCTGCTCCGAGCTGACGGTGGCGCCGACGAAGACACCGTGCTCCCAGCCGTAGGTCTCGGTGACCAGCGGGATGTTGGACGCGCGGCGTCCGCCGAACAGGATGATGTCGATCGGAACACCGGCCGGGTCGTCCCAGTCGTCGCTGATGGATGCGGCCTGATCCGCCCGCACCGTGAAGCGGCTGTTGGGATGCGACGACGGACGTTCGGCCTCCGGCGTCCAGTCGTTGCCCAGCCAGTCGATGAGGTGGGCGGGGGGTTCGTCCGTCATCCCTTCCCACCAGATGTCGCCGTCGTCGGTGAGGGCCACGTTGGTGAAAATGGTGTCGTGGTCGAGTGCTTCCAGCGCCGTCGGGTTCGTCTTCAGCGACGTGCCGGGAGCGACACCGAAGAAGCCGGCCTCGGGGTTGATGGCGTACAGGCGGCCGTCCGGGCCGGGCCGCATCCAGGCGATGTCGTCGCCCACGGTCTCGACCGTCCAGCCCGGGATCGTCGGGCGCAGCATGGCGAGGTTCGTCTTGCCGCAGGCCGACGGGAACGCCGCGGTCAGGTGGTAGACGCGGCCGTCCGGGCCGGTGATCTTGAGGATGAGCATGTGCTCGGCCAGCCAGCACTCGTCGCGGGCCAGCACGGATGCGATGCGCAGCGCGTAGCACTTCTTGCCGAGCAGGGCGTTGCCGCCGTAGCCGGAGCCGAACGACCAGATCTCGCGGGTCTCCGGGAAATGGCAGATGTACTTGTCGTCGTTGCAGGGCCACGCGACGTCGGCGCGCTGGGTGCCGTCGGCGTCCACGAGCGGGTAACCGACCGAGTGGACGGCGGGTACCCAGTCGCCCGTCTGGGCGATGGCCTCGAGGGCCTCGGTGCCCATGCGCGTCATGATGCGCATGTTGACCACGACGTAGGGGCTGTCGGAGAGCTCGACGCCCAGCCGGCTGATGTTGCCGCCGAGGGGGCCCATCGAGAAGGGGATGACGTACATCGTCCGGCCGCGCATGCAGCCCTCGAAGAGGCCCTTCAGCGTCTCGCGCATCTCGTCGGGTGCGGCCCAGTTGTTGGTGGGGCCGGCGCCATCCTTCTGCTCCGAGCAGATGAAGGTGCGGGACTCGACGCGCGCCACGTCCGAAGGATCCGAGCGGAACAGGTAGGAGTCCGGTCGCTTCTCGGGGTTCAGCTTGATGGCCATGCCGCTGGCCACCATCTCGGCGTACAGCCGTTCGCGCTCCTCGAGCGAGCCGTCACACCAGACGATGTCGGCGGGCTGGGTGAGCGCTGCGATCTGCTCGACCCACGCCACGAGATCCTCGGGTGCGTGGGCGGGAGCGGGGGCGGTCGTGTGCACGGACACTGGGGCACTCCTTCGTTCCACTGCGACCCGCAGCGTTGCCGGTCCGCAGGCTCCCATCATGCCCTCAGCGGGGGCGTCGGGGGCAATCGCAGCGCGCGGGCCTCGCTGGCTGGTCACCGACATCTCACCATGCGGACGCCTGGGGTGTCCCCCCTGACCGGGGCCGAGTCGGGCGGTCAGTGACCGTCGCGCTGCGTCGCCAACAGCGTCTCGGCGGTGCGCCGCCCGCTGCCCAGGGCGCGGTCGATGGACGCGCCGCCCACGTGATCGCCGGTCATGCGTGGCCCCGTTCGAGGGGCCGGCGGGCCCGGAAGAGGTGGAGGATGTCGTGCTGCCAGCCGGGGACGGTGGCGATCTCCACGCCGCTGAAGCCCGTTCTGACGAGCCGGTCGGCGAAGACGCTGGGGGAGTCGAATTCGATGACGCTGCGGTGCAGGTGGCGGTAGAGATCGGGGTTGCCGCCGGTGACGGTGGCCAGCGGCAACACGATGCCGCGGGAGACGGCCGTCCAGACAGCGCGGGGCAGGGCCTGGCCGGGGAGCGCGTAGTCCTGGGCGACGAGCGCACCTCCGGGCGCGAGGTGGGCGAGGGTGTCCCGCAGGGCCGGATTGCGGGCCTCGGCGGGCACGTTGCGGAACAGGTAACAGGCGAGGATCCCGTCGACGGGGTCGTCCAGCTCAGCGGTGAGTTCGGACAGGGAACCCGCGCGACCCTGGACGAAGGTGACGCCCGGGGGCCACCGCTTGGCCCGCGCCCGGGCGAGCATGCCGGCCGAGGCGTCCACGCCCATGACGCGCACGTCGGGGCCGAACACGCGGAGCAGCGCGCGGGTGGATGACCCAGAGCCGCAGCCGAGATCGAGGAGCGTCCGTGCCCGGGGAGCGGCCTCGGCGAGCGCTCTGGCGGCGCGGTCGAGGTGGTCGTGGTAGCCGGGGTTGAGCTGGGTGAGGAGGTCGTAGCGCGCGGCCCCGGCATCGAAGTCACGGGTGACCCGGTCGCTCATCGTTCTCCCGCCGGTCGAGGGCGTCCGTACTGGGGTGTCCGTACTGGGGTGTCCGAACTGGCGTCCGCACTGCTCGGACCCGGTCCCACCCTAGCGGGAGTCCTTGGGTTGGACGCCGCGGAAGACGGGGAGTAGAGTAGACACTCGGTCACGGCCGATGCGCTTGTAGCTTAATGGATAGAGCAGCTGACTACGGATCAGCAGGTTGGGGGTTCGAGTCCCTCCAAGCGCGCCGCTCATGGAGCACGGGCCCCGCATCACTCAAGTGGTGCGGGGTTTCGTTCTGTCGGGGTGTGTGCCACCCCCACCAGGGAGTGTGCGACGTTCTCGTGCGACGTTTGCCACCTCCAGCG
>JAKDIK010000426.1 GCA_030450535.1 Propionibacteriaceae bacterium | reverse complement strand
CGAGCGGGCGTTGCGCAACCAGGCCGCGGCCCCGCAGGCGGGTTAGCCGGAGCGCCGTTCCTGTGCGGACGCGTCGGCGCTGGCCCGCGGCGCGAACAGCGCCACGACGACGAGCGCGCCCGCCAGGACCAGGACGGGGAGCCACAGGGCCTCGGACATCGCGGCCGCCGTGCCCGCCTCATCGCTGGCGTGCGCGGCCGTCCGCCACGAGATCGCCGCCGCGATGGACGCGCTGCCCAGCACCGAACCCACCTGGCGGGTGGTGTTGTAAAGCCCGGAACCGGCCCCGGCCCACTGCAGGGGCAGATTCCGGGTGGCGGCAGTCGAGATCGGGGCCCAGATGCTGGCCATGCCGAAACCCAGGACGGTGTTGGGCACCAGCAGCCACCACGGGCTGAGGTCGTTGCCGATCAGCAGCACGTAGCCGACGATGCCCACAGCGGTGGCGGCGAGCCCCTGGGTGGCGACGATGCGGGCGTCCACCCGATCCACGCGGCGTCCGACCCACCGGGCGAGGGCCACCGACATCAGCGCGGACGGCAGGAGGAGCAGGCCGCTCTCCAGGGCGCTGAACCCGCGGACGTCCTGCACGTAGAAGATCACGGGCAGCGGGTAGCAGGTGACGGCGAAGCCGACGAGGCTGATCGCGGTGTTGGCGAGCGAGAAGTTCCGGTCGCGCAGCAGGGCGAGCGGCAGCAGCGGCTCGCCTGGGTTGCGGACCTGCCACCACACGAACAGCCCCAGGATCACGACGCCGGCGCCGATGAGTCCCCACACGCTGATGGGGCCCCAGACCGCACCCCAGTCGTGCGTCTGCCCCTCCTGCAGCCCGAACACCAGCAGGAACATGCCGAGCGCGCTGAGCACGACGCCGAGCAGATCGAACCGGTGCGGGTGACGCTCCAGCGCCGGCACGTAGCGGGCGGCGATCCAGAAGGCGACGACGCCGACGGGCACGTTGATGAAGAAGATCCACTCCCAGCCGAGCGTGCTCACCAGCAGGCCGCCGAGCACCGGTCCCACGAGCATGGCCACGCCGGCGACCGAGCCCCAGACCCCCATGGCGACCCCGCGGCGCTCGGCCGGGAACAGCCGGGTGATCACCGCCATCGACTGCGGCGACATCAGCGACGCCCCGAAACCCTGCACGGCGCGCGCCGCGATGAGCAGCTCCAACTCCCCGGCCAACCCACACGCCAACGAGGCCACCGTGAACAGAGCCAGGCCCGTCAGGTACACCCGCCGCGGGCCGTAGCGATCGCCGAGGCGTCCTGTCACCAGCAGCGGGACGGCGAACGTGAGCAGGTAGGCGCTGGTCACCCAGATGACGCCGGAGTAGTCGGCGCCCAGGCCCGTCATGATGGCCGGATTGGCCACGTTCACGATGCTCGCGTCGACGAGGATCATGAAGAAGCCCGTCACGAGCGCCCACAGGGCGGGCCACGGATTCGCGCGGGCGGCGTCCGCCGCGGTAGGAGTCACGGACGCGTAGGCTACTCCGCCCGGGCGCCACGGCGCAGCGGCGGCCGGCGCCACGGCCTAGAGTCGCCCCATGACTTGCGTGCGCGACATCGTCGGCTGGCTTGAGGACGCCTATCCCCCGG
>JAKDIK010000039.1 GCA_030450535.1 Propionibacteriaceae bacterium | reverse complement strand
CGGTTGGCCGGGGACTCGGTCGGCGCTGTGGCAGCGGGCGGGGCGCGCGGGCCGCCGGGGGGGGCCCTGGTGGGGGGCCCGCGGCTGCTGGGGGGGCGGGACGCCGGCGTCCGGCTGGATCGAGTCGATCAGGCGGACGACCGCCGCCCCGGTGTCGGCGTCGCGCTGCAGCAGGTTGAGCAGCAGGGCGTGGCTGATGCTGAGGCGGGGGTGGAGTTCCTCGGGCGTGGACTCGATCAGCTTGGTGAACGTCGCCTCGGAGTAGTTGACGAAATCGGGCGGCGGCTGCTTGCGGCGCACGGAGCGCAGCTTCTTCGGGTCGTCGGCGAACTTCGCGAGAATACGGGCGTTCTCCACGTCGTGCTCGGGCGCCTGCGCCACCACGTAGCCGACGGTGTCGAAGCCGGCGCGTCCGGCGCGACCGGCGATCTGGTGGAACTCGCGGCTCCGCAGCACGCGCTGGCGGCGTCCATCGAACTTGGTCAGCGCGCTGAACAACACGGTCCTAATGGGCACGTTGATGCCGACGCCGAGGGTGTCGGTGCCGCAGATGACGGCGAGCAGGCCGCGCTGGGCCAGCCGCTCGACGAGGCGTCGGTAGCGGGGCAGCATGCCGGCGTGGTGCACGGCGATGCCGGAGCGCAACAGCTTCTCCAGCGACTTGCCGAAACCACCGGCGAAACCGAAGCCGCGCAGGGCTTCGGTGAGCTCGGCGCGCCGACTCGCGTCCGAGATGCCCTGGCTGAGCAGCGACTGCGCCCGCTCCACCGCCGCGGCCTGCGTGCCGTGGACGACGTAGACCGGCGCCTGATGGGTGGCGATGAGGTTCGCGATCGTCTCGTGGATCGGGTCGAGCGACCACGAGAACGCCAGCGGAACGGGCCGCTCCGCTCCCCCGACGACGGCGGTCTCGCGGCCGGTCGTCGTCGTGAGGCGCTCCGCGAGCTTCGTGACGTCGCCCAGGGTCGCCGACATGATCAGGAACTGCGCCTGCGGGAGCTCCACGAGCGGCACGTGCCAGGCCCAGCCCCGGTCGGGATCGGCGACGAAGTGGAACTCGTCCATGACCACCTGCCCGACGTCGGCGTCCGACCCCTCGCGCAGCGCGATGTTGGCGAGGATCTCGGCCGTGCAGCACACGATGGGGGCGTCCGCGTTCACCGAGGCGTCGCCCGTGACCATGCCGACGTTGTCGGCGCCGAACGTGTCGACCAGCGCGAAGAACTTCTCGCTGACGAGCGCCTTGATGGGGGCGGTGTAGTACGTCCGGACGCCGGTGGCGAAGGCCGCGAAGTGGGCGGCGGTGGCGACCAGTGTCTTGCCGGAGCCGGTCGGGGTGGTGACGATGACGTTGCTGCCCATCAGCAGCTCCAGCAGCGACTCCTCCTGGTGGGGGTACAGGCTCAACCCCTGCGCCTTCGCCCACGCGACGAAGCCGGTTTCGAGGTCGTCGGGGTCGGCGGAACCGCCGGGCGGCAGAAAGTCAGTGATAGCCATGGCCCACCCATCCTTCCACGGCGCCCGCGCCTGCCGACCTCACCCGGCGTGGCCCACTCCGCGTTCCCGGTCGACGGCCACATCACGTCGCTTGAGGCGCGTCACGTCGCTGGTCCAACGTCACGTCGCTGGTCGTCGTGCGACTCAGCTGGTCGAAGCTCACTCCGCTGGCGCCCCAACACCAGCGAAGTGAGGTTCGAGTCCCTGAGTGACATTCCGACTCCCGGAGTGAGATTCGACTCCCGGAGTCGGCCCCGGACGCCGGATTCCCCCCAGGAGCCACGGCACCAACCCCCAGCGCGGCGCTCCCCGAGAACGTCGAGTATCCGACCACCCATCACGGCACAGCGGACGAGTGTTTTCACCCGAGGATCGGGGTTGGAGTATCAACCCTGATCCACGGGTATACCGCCACCCACCTCATGCACGCGCCGCCGCGTCGCATCCGCCGACCAGCGATCAGTCGGCGTCCAGCGTGCCACCCACCCGGAGCGCGCGGGGGCCAGCGGGCTGGTGGCGGCGCCGGGAACGGTTCCTCGGGGAACTCGTCGACTTGGCTGAATGGCAGCGACACAGCACAACCTACGAGGGCCGACCGGGCAGGTCGGCCCTCGCATGCTGTGAGCTCGTACGTGGGGAGGGGTCAAGAAGCGGTCAAGGTCGCCCGCTCGCCCGTACCTTCGCGTCATGCGCGGCGATCAGCCGCTTCTCCTCGGGCCCGACCATGAGCAACAGGACCATCGCGGCCACGACGCAGCCGGTCAGCGTGGCGAAGGTGACGCCCCAGCCGAGGTGCTGAACCAACCAGCCCACACCGGTGGACGCCATCGTGGCGCCGAGCACGTAGCCGAACAGGCCGGTGAAGCCCGCCGACGTGCCTGCGACGTGACGCGCGGACATGTCCAGAGCCTGCAAGCCGATCAGCATGACCGGGCCGTAGATGAAGGCCCCGATGAAGAAGAGGTAGACCATGAGCAGCCAGAACGGCGTGCCGACCGGCGCGATCCAGTACAGCACCAGGAAGACACCGACGCCGATCATGAAGGTGATGCCCGTCCAGGTGCGGTTGCCGCGGAAGATCTTGTCGGACACCCAGCCGCAGGCCAGGGTTCCGAAGATGCCGGCGAGCTCGAACAGCGAGAAGCCGGCGATGCCGGCGAAGACCGAAGCGTTGTGGTGCTGGGTCAAATAGACCGGCGACCACGACAGCACCCCGTAGCGCAGCGCGTAGACGAACACATTGGCGAGCGCGAGAAGCACCATCACCTTGTTGCGGAGGACGTGCTTGACGATGATGGCCCAGTAGCCCATCCCCGCCTCCTCCTCGACGTGCGTCTCCACCTTGGCCGGGTCATTGCGGTGCTGCTCGATGGGCGGCAGCCCGACCGATTCGGGAGTGTCGCGGATCATGACGAACGCGACCACAGCGACTCCGAGGGCGATCAGCGCGGGGAACCAGAAGGCGCTTTGCCACTGGCCGCCAGTGAATGCCAGGCCCGCCGCGGCAGCCGCGCCCACAACCATCCCGCCGACGTTGTGGGCGGTGTTCCAGATGGCGGTCTTCCAGCCGCGCTCGTTGGTGGAGAACCAGTGGACAAGGACGCGTCCGCAGGGCGGCCAGCCCATGCCCTGCACCCAGCCGTTGATGAACATCACCAGCGCGAAGGTGGCGAGCGAGCCCGTGATCGCCGGCACCCACGCGATCGCCATGTTCGCCACCGCCGACAACGCAAGGCCGAGCGGCAGGAAGTATCGCGCGTTCGACCGGTCCGAGACTGTCGCCATGAAGAACTTGGAGAACCCGTAGGCGATCAGCACCGCGTTGGCGACGAGGCCGATTCCGACCTTGTCGATCCATCCCTCCTCCAGCAGCAGGGCCGCAATGAGGGGAATGTTGTTGCGGATCAGGTAGAAGCCGGCATACCCGATGAAGATGCCCATGAATACCTGGAATCGCAAGGTCGGGTAGCGGTGCGCCACCTCCTTTTCCGGCAGCCGCGGCGCCGGCGGCGGTGCCGACAGCCAATTGCGTCTCGAGGTTTTTTCAACCACGGTGTCCATCCATCACTCCCTTGGGTCGGCTGCCCTGGCAGATTCAGGGCACACGACCAGCCAACACCTGATCGACCGTGGGTATCCACCGCCGGAGGTGACGCTTCGTAACGCCGTGGTTACCGGGGCAGAAGCCACGCCCGATCGGTGTTCAGCACCACGCGCACCGTCGCCAGCGGCGCCAGCAGTTCACCGTCGAGCGAACCCGTGCCGACGAGCAGGCCCGACTCGGTCTCCACGACGTATTCGATCCGGTCGCCGTAGTAATGGGTCTCCTGCACCACGCCACCGTCCCCGGTCACCTCCCACCACCCGCGTCCCCGGGGCTCGACGACCGGGGCCGACACGCCCGAAAGCGCATGCGGCCGGATCATCACGGTCGCCGCCGCCCCCTCCCGGACGGACTCGTGGGCGGGAAGGTCGTGCAGCCTCCCGAACAGGTCGACCCGGGCGCGACGGGGCCGCCCCGGCAGGATCGCCAGCGGTTGGGCGTCCACGAAGGACGATCGTCCGAGGAACTCGGCGACGAACACGGACGCCGGCCGCTCGAACACCTCCCGCGGCGCGCCGGCCTGCAGGATGCGGCCGGAGGCCATGACGATCACCGTGTCGGCGACCAGCAGCGCGTGCTCCTGGTCGTGGGTTACCAGGACCGTCGTCAGCCCCAGCCGACGTTGGGTCGAGCGGATCTGCGCGAGGGCCGTCCGGGCCAACTGCTCGTCCAGCCCCGCCAAGGGTTCGTCCAGCAGCAACACTCCCGGCTCGGCCGCGAGCGCGCGGGCGATCGCGACGCGACGCTGCTCACCGCCCGAGAGCTGGTCGGGGTAGCGATCCTCCAGGCCGGCGAGACCCAGGCGCAGCATCGCCACGGCGATGCGCTCCGTCGCAGCCGGACCCCGCCGGCCCCGCACCCGCTGGCCGAAACCGATATTTTCAGCGACGGTCATGTCCGGGAAGAGGCTCTCGGACTGGAAGACCATGGCGGTGGGCCTGACCCGGGAACGATCGGTCCGCAGGTGCCCGTCGAAGAGGACCTCGCCCGCATCGGGGGGTTCCAGCCCGGCGATGAGGCGCAGCAGCGTGGTCTTGCCGCAGCCCGATGGCCCCAGCACCGCGACGAGGGACCCCGCGGCGAAGTCAGCACTCACGTCGCGCAGCGCGTCCGTGCCGGCGTAGGAACGACGCAGGCCGCAGACCTCCACCCGGGTGCTCATCCCATCCTCCGCTGCGGGGGGCTGAGGAGGACGCCGGCGAGGGCGGTGGCCCCCACCAGCGCGGCCAGCGTCACGTTCATGGCCGCCGCGGCCGACAGGCGGCCGGCGTCCACCTCGACGAGCATCCGGACGCTCAGCAGCGGCGCCTGCGCGTTGGTCAGCAGCACCACCGACGAGATGGCCGTGAGGGACCGGGCGAACATCGTGACCGTGCCGCGCACGAACTCGGGACGCAGGCGCGGCCACAGGAGCGCTCGCGCGACGTCGCGCCTGCGGGCCCCCAGCACGTGCGCGGTGTCCCGGACCGCACCGGCGGTCGTCTCCGCCGTCCTCAGCAGCGGTACCGTGGCGGCTGGCCCGAAGCGCATGAGATGGACGAGGGCCACCACGCCCACCGACCCCAGGGTGAACACCACTCCGCTCGACGCTCCGCCGCCGGCTCCCAGCCCCGCCTGCGCCAGCATCCCGTAGGCGCCGAGCCCCACGACCACGCCGGGCAGCGACGCGGCGGTCTGCAGCAGACGCCGCGTGACGGTCGGCGGCCGAAACAGGGGACCCACCGCGATGAGGCTGGCGAGGCCCATGACCGCCGGGGTCACCAGCAGCGCGACCAGCAGGGACGTCGCCAGCGCCCGCGTCTGCGTGCCGGCGAGAACATCGACGAAATGCGCGAGCGTGAGGCGTCCGTCCACACCCACCGCGGTCATGACCGACCCGGCCGCCACCGAGGCGAGCAGCAGCGCCGAGAACGCCACGGCCATCCAGGCAAGTGCCACCAGCAGCGCCCCCCGCCCCGTGCATCGGCCGCGGGCGACGTTCCGTGGCGCACCGGGGGCGGCCGGACGCCGTGCGACGCGGCGCGCGAGGGGCATCAGCACCAGGCCCATCGGCAAGAGCCACACCGCGTAGGCAGCCGCCCGAACCAAGTCACCCTCCCCCGATGCGGCTTGGTACAGGCGCCCCGCCAGGGTGCCGAAGTCGCCGCCGAGGACGAGCGGAACAGCCAGATCGGCGACCGTGTCGGCCATCACGACACAGGCGGTGGCGACCAGCGTCGGCCAGAGCCGGGGCAGCCACACCGACCGGACGATGCGCCAGGGAGAGGCCCCCAGATCGGCGGCCGCCTCGGCCACCCGCACATCAAGGGCACGGTAGGCCGCGGCGACCGCCAGGTAGGCGAGTGGTAGCCGCGCCCACGTGCCGGCAAGGACCAGACCGGCCAGACCATAGATCCCGCCGCCGCTCAGCCCGAACGCGCGCACGACCAGACCGCTGTTGCCGAACAACATCACCAGCGCCATCGCGAACGTGACCGAGGGCATCAACAACGGCGCGAGCGCGAGGACGTGCAGCACGCGCCGCCCCGGCACCACGTACACGTGGAGCACGTGCGCGACCAGCCACCCCAGCAGGGTCGTGCTGGTCGCGGTGAGCGCACCGTAGAGGACAGTGTTGCCGAGAAGCATCGCCTGGTTGAGGCCCACCTCGGCGATCATGCCGAACCCCTGCGGGGTCACCAGGAGGCCGCCCACCCCCAGCGCGACGACCACGAACGGGAGCAGCAGGGGCACCACCACCGGGGGCAGGCGGCGCGTCACCGGTGCCCCGCTTCCCGGAACCGGTCCGTCAGTTCCTCCCGGGCGGCGGCGGCCTGCTCCGGCGTGGACGCCAGCACGCGGCCCCCGCTCAGCCGCGGATCCCCGGCCACGTCGATGCGCGTCGGCAACTGCTCCGCCGGACGCCCCCCGTCGCCCGATTGCGCCTCCTTCGACAGCGCCCAGTCCACGTACCTTCGGGCCGCGTCGAGGTGGGGCGCGCCCGCGAGGATCGCCACCGAGCCGATCTCGATCCCGCTGCCCTGCGTCGGGAACGTCAACACCAGATCCCTCATGCCGGCATCCCGGGCACGCACACAGTGCTGGCTGAAGACCACGGCGACGGCAGCCTCCCCGCGGCCGACGATGCCCGCCGGCGCCATGCCCGAGGTGGTGTACTGGAGCACGTTGCGGTCGAGCGCGTTCACGTAGGCGAGCGCCGCGTCCTCGTCCGCGAGGCGCAGTACTTGCGTCCACAGCCAGACATACCCCGTGCCGGAGGTCACCGGGCTCGGCACCGACACGAGGTGCTCCAGGGGCGGGGCCAGCAGGTCGTCCCAGGAGGTGGGGGCGTCCAGACCCCGTTGGTCGAGGAGGCGCCGGTTGGAGCAGAAGCCGAGCACGCCGAGGTAGGTGCCGGTCCATCGGCCCGCGGGATCCTTGTAGGCGGCGGGGACGGCGTCCGCCTCGGGCGAGACGTAGGGCTGAAGGAGTCCTCGCTCGGCGGCGAGCACATACACATCGGCCGGTCCCCCGTGCCACACGTCGAACTCCGACGCCCCGCCCGGACGGCTGACCCGCGCCAGCGCCTCGCCACTCGATACCCGCACCACGACCGTCTCGATGCCGGTGCGCTCGGTGAAGCCCTGGGCCCATCGATAGCAGAGGGTTTCGATCGTGGAGCACAGGACGTGCAGGGTGCGGCCGTCGCCCGTCCCCGTGACCACCGAGAGGCTCCACGCGAACAGGGCTGCCGCCACCGACCCGACGAGCCCCGCCGTGACGGCGCGGCGCCTACGGCTCATCGCGGGCCTCGTCGGGGCGCGCCGGCATGAGGTACCCCGCTCCGCGCACCGTGTGGATCAGGTCCTCCCCCGCCGGTCCGAGCTGCTGGCGCAGGCGATAGATGGCCGTCTTGAGCATGTCCCGACCGCCCGCGGTCTCGGCCGTGGCCCACACCTCGTTGAGCAGTGTTCGCCAGTCGACGACCTCGCCGGCATGACGCGTCAGGACGGTCAGCAGCCGGAGCTCGACGTCGCTGAGCCGAAGCACGCGGCCGTCCAGGAGCGCCTGCCGCCGCGCCTGGTCGACGGTCAGCGGACCGTTGCTCAGGCGGGTCGTGTCGCTGCGTCGGCCACGAGTGCGACGCACCACGGCGGACGCCCGCAGCGCCAGTTCGCGCGGCGAGAACGGCTTGGTCACGTAGTCGTCGGCGCCCGCCATGAGGCCGCGAAGCCGATCCTGTTCCTCACCGCGTGCCGTGAGCAGGATCACCGGGATGTCCGAAGTCGTCCGGATGCGTTCGCACAACTGGACGCCGGAGGCCCCCGGCAGCATCACGTCCAGCACCACCAAATCGAACTCGAGCGCCCCCAACTGGCGCCAGGCCTCCTCCGCCGAGCGCGCCCCGACGGTCGCGAAGCCCTGCGTCTCCAGGGCGAACTCCACGATGCTGACCATCTGCGCCTCATCGTCGACGACGAGGGCCCGGGGCTTCAACTCAGTCATGGGCACCTCGCGGCCGCTCGGCGTCGGGCAGGGGAATAGTGAAATAGACGGTGGTGCCGCGGCCTGGAATCGTGTCCACGAGCATCCTCCCACCGTGCTCCTCGATGATGCGCTCGGTGATGGTCATGCCGAGCCCGGTACCGGTCCCCCCGGAGGCGCTGGCGAACGGTTCGAACAGCCGCGACCGCTCGTCATCGGTCATCCCCGCGCCGTCGTCGGAGACCGCCACGACGGCCTGGCCCTCGCCGTGGCTGACCGAGACGGTCACGCTCGTCCCGGGCGCCGCATGCCGACAGGAATTGTTGACCAGGTTCCACAGCGCCTGGCCCAGCAGGTGGCGGTCGGCGTGCAGCACCAGCGGGGGTCCGATGCTCTCGATCCGCAGACCCGTGCTGTGGACGCGGCGGGCGTCCCGGACCGTCTGCCGGACGAGCTGGCGCAGATCCACCGGCTCCAACCGCAGCTCGAACAACTGCGCGTCGATCTTCGCCTCGGCCAGCATCATCTGGGCCAGATCGTTCACCCGCTGCGCGTTCGACGTGATGGTGGCGACGAACTCGCGCTGCCGATCGGTCAGCGGACCCGGCGTCTCCTCGGCCAGCAGCTCCCCGGCACCCTGGATCAACGTCAGCGGCGTGCGCACCTCGTGGCTGAACACATTGGGACGCTCCACCCGCCTCTTGACCATGTCCCGAAGCTGCTGGGCCTCCGCCCGGGCGGCGGCGAGGAGCCGCAGACTCCGCAGGTGCACCAACGTGAGCGCGAGCAGGGCAATCCCCAGCGGCCCGACCAGCCACAGCGCCACGTCTCGCATGGGGCCAGTCTCCCACCCCGCGCTCGATCGATGGCAGCGGCCGTCGCCTGGCGGCATCGACCTGTCGGTGGGCTCCATCAGGCGCCCCTCCACAACGGCGACGAGACGGCCGCGGTGACGACGAGCACCGCCTCCTCCTTGACCACCCGATGGGTCAACCAGCCTTGCGCCGTCGGCACGCCGAACCCCGCTGGTCGTCGTCCGACTCAGCTGGTCGAAGCTCACTCCGCTGGCGCCCCAACACCAGCGAAGTGAGGTTCGACTGCCTGAGTGCGGTTCAGCGGACGAGGGTCTTCACCCGAAGATCGGGGTTGGAGTATCAACCCCGATCCACGGGTATGCCGCCACGCACCCCATGGCACGCGACGCCGCGTCGCATCCGCCGATCGGCGATCAGTCGCGTCCAGCGTGCCACCCACCCGGAGCCGGGAATGGTGCCCGGCGGCGACCGGGTTACCCCCGAAACCGTGTCGTAAGGCCTGGTCCGTGAGCCGATGCGGTCGCACGCGGCGTCCGTGACGAGAATCCTGCAGTGAGTGGGCACTCACTCGCGTCCTGAGCGTGCGCGGCCGCACGAATACGGATCGAGTGCAGCCCTATCGCCACGAAACGCTCGCCACCACCCGCCGACCGGCGTTCAACCGGCGTCCACGGTGCCGCGCACCCGGAGCCGGGAGTGGCCACCGACCCAGACCGTGGCGCCTTCGCGGTCGATGCGCACCCGCCCCGCGCGACCCAGCACCGTTCCCTGCGAGACGACGTAGCGATCCGGCGCCAACCCCGCACCGATGAGCCACAGCGCCAGCCCGGCGTTCAGGCTGCCGGTGACCGGGTCCTCGGGCACCGACAGTCCCGGCACGAACGCCCGCACCTCGAAATCGGCCGGCACGCCCGCGGGCCCCGAATCACCGTACGGCCCGATGACGCCGATCGCGAGGTCGCCCATCACGGCCAGGTCGGGCTGCAGCCCCAGCACCGTCCGCGCATCGTCGAGCAGCAGGCCCAGCCACCCCGGCCCGTTGTCGACCCACGCGGCGGCGACACACGCCGCCGCCCGATCCCCAGCCCCAAGCTGGTCAGAGCACGGCTCAGCGTGGCATCGTCCGGAGGCCCGGTGCGACGCAGCGGTGGCGCAGCGAACGCCAGCTCGTCGCCCTCTCGGCGCACCTCGATGAGCCCCACGCCGCACTCCTGCACGATCCGGTCACCCCGCGGCACCCCGCCGGACTGCAGCCAGGCCCTGGCGGAGCCCAGCGTGGGATGGCCGGCGAACGGCAGTTCCCCGCCGGGAGTGAAGATGCGCAACCGGTAATCGGCGCCCTCGGCTCGAGCCTGTGGCGTCGGTGCGAGCAGGAACGTGGTCTCCGACAGGTTCGTCCAGCGCGCGAAGGACGCCATGGCGGCGGGCGTCAGACCCTCCGCGTCGTGCACGACGGCGACCGGGTTGCCCCGGAATGGTTCTTGGGAGAAGACGTCGACTTGGCTGAAGGGCAGCGCCATGGCAGCAGCCTACGGGGGCTATTGTTCCGGCGAGGCGCCTTTGGGCTCCTCCGCCCACGAGGTGTGGTGGGTGAACGCGTACGCCCCGGGAGCAACATGAGCAGCCAAGAGGCCGTCGATTCCTACCTGCGGGGGGCGACGTCGGCGCCGCAACGTCCTCACCAATGAGACCTATGCCGCGATCGCGTTGGCGGTGGCCACCCTCTGCGCTCTCGTCTGGGCCAATGTGGGCCACAGTTACCACACCTTCTGGGAGACCCCCGCCTCGTTCGCCCTGGGCCCGTTCGCGATCGAGCTGACCCTGCACGAGTGGGTGGACGAGGGCCTCATGGCCGCGTTCTTCTTCATGGTGGGCCCCGATGTGCGCCGCGAAGCGTCGCTCGGCGAGCTGCGCGTTCCGGGCAGGGCCCTGCTTCCCGCCGCCGCTGCCGTCGCCGGACTGGTGATCCCCACCGTGATCTACCTCGCGATCGCCGGCCGCGGTGACGGAGCGTACGCCTGGGGAACTGTGATCTCCACCGACACGGCCTTCGCCCTCGGCATGCTCGCCCTCATCGGGCCGCGTCGGGCCCCCCCGGCTGCGGCTCTTCCTGCTCGCCTTCGCGGTCATCGATGACATCGGGGCGCTCCTCGTGATCGCGGTGTTCTACACCTCGGACCTGAACCTCATGCCCCTCGCCGGTGCGGCGGTCGGCCTCGTCGGGGTTTGGCTCCTCCAGCGCCGGGACGTCTGGCGTTCTGCTCCCTACATCGTGCTCGCCTGCGTCATCTGGTACTCCGTCTATCTCTCCGGCGTCCACGCCACCATCGCCGGCGTGCTCATGGCGCTGCTCATGCCCGTCTACAACGTCCGCAGCATCGATCTCGACCGGACCAACGAGATCTATCATCTCTACCGGCAGGCCCCGACCCCGGGCACCGCCAGCGTGGTGCGGGGGGCGCTGACGCATGTCATACCGCTCAACCAACGGCTCTCCACGCTCCTGCCGCCCTATGTGAACTTCCTCGTCGTGCCACTCTTCGCGCTGGCCAACGCCGGGGTGGCCCTGTCCGGGGAGTCGTTGGCGGCCGCCTTCGGGTCGACCATCACCTGGGGGGTGATCGCAGGCCTCGTGATCGGCAAACTCGCCGGCGTCCTGCTCGGCTCTGGAATCGTGCTGCGCCTGATGCCCTCCTCCCGGTTGCCCGGAGACGACCTGCCGCGGATCGCGGGCGTGGGCGCGCTGTCGGGCATGGGCTTCACCATCTCGCTGCTGGTCGCCTCCATCGCGATGAGGCCCTCGCCGACCAGGCCCGCGTCGGCATCCTCGTCGCCTCCGTCATCGCACCCCTCCTCGCTCTGGCGATCTTCCGCCTGGGCGACCGGCTGCGCCCGCTCCCCCCACCCCGGGGAGAGACCCTTGCCCGGCCCCTCGACGACCGGGCCGATCACCTCGTCGGATCGCCCGATGCGCCCGTGGTGCTCGTGAACTACGCGGACATGACCTACGAGGGACGCTGGCGACTCGTCGAGGCGCTCAAGGCGAGCCAGCCCCTGGTGGCGTCCGGCCAGTTGCGCATGTACCTACGCCACAAGGCGTACACGCCCCAGGCCCGATCGGCTGCCCTCGCTCTGGAGGCGGCCAACCGACAGGGCCGCATCTGGGACCTGCACGATGCCTTGTCCGAGCGCCGCGGAGACGTGGACGATGAGGCGATCTGCGTCGAGGCCGAGCGCCTGGCCTCGACATCCGGGCGATGCACGACAGAATTGGCCGCGGCGTCGACGAGTGGAAGGTGGACGACGACTCGATGGACGTGGAGGGGCTGGAGGAGGACGGCGGCCCCGTCGTGTACATCGATGGCATGCGCATGCACGGTGTCATCAACCGCTGGACCCTCACGGAACGGGTCACCGCCGCCCTCGAGGGCCGCAAACCCGTCCTGCCCGAGTGAGCCGCCACCGTGGACCTTCTGCCTCGGGATCTGGCTGCTGATGGTGCTGGCCGGCGTGGCAGGCGCGGCGCCACCCGCGATTCGGGCCGCACAGCTGGACCCGGTGCGCATCCTGCGCGTTCCATGAACCGCTGACCCACGTCACTTCGCTGGGCCCGGGAATCTCAGGCGCGCAGCTCCGCGCCGAATTGCCGGACGGCCTCGGCCACCCCCGCCTCGCGGGCGGCGGCGACCTCAGTGTCGGTCAACGTGCGGTCGGGCGCCCGGAAGCGCAAGGCGAACGCCACGGACTTGCGACCCTCGGGGATCGGCGCACCGCGATAGACGTCGAACAGCCGCACCGACTCCAGCAGCTCGCCCGCCCCGGCGACCAGCGCCGCCTCCAGGTCGGCGACCCCGACGGCCTCGGCGACGACGAGCGCCACGTCCTCCTTCACCACCGGGTGTGTCGACACCGACGTCACCGAACCGCCGTGGCCGGCGTGCCTGAGCAGCAGGTCGAGGTCGAGCTCGAGGGCGGCCGTGCGCGCCGGCAGCGAGAACGCCCGGATCACGCCGGGGTGCAGCTCCCCGGCGTGGCCGACGACCACGCCGTCGATCACCAGCTCGGCGCACCGCCCGGGATGCCAGGGCGC
>JAKDIK010000425.1 GCA_030450535.1 Propionibacteriaceae bacterium | reverse complement strand
GTCATGATCGGCGTGCACACGTCGTAGCGCCCCTGCACGATGAGCGCCGGGATGCCGCGGATCGCTGCGACGTCTTCGATCAGCTGGCCCGGACGCAGCCACCCCTCGTGCATGAAGTAGTGGTTCTCGATGCGCGCCAAGGCCACGGCCGCCTCGGGCGTCGCCATCGCGGCGACGAGCTCGGGATCGGGCCGGAGGGTGAGGGTGGATGCCTCCCACGTCGTCCACGCCATCCCCGCCGGGAGATGCACCGCGGGGTCGGTGTCGGTGAGGCGCCGGTGGTAGGCCTCGATCAGCCGCGAGCGCTCGAGCACGGGGATCGGAGCGAGGAAGTCCTGCCAGAGGTCGGGGAAGATCGCCTCGGCGCCGCCCTCGTAGAACCACTCCAGTTCGTGCCGGCGCAGCGTGAAGATGCCGCGGAGCACGAGCTCGGTGACCGCCGCCGGGTGGCTCTGCGCATACGCGAGGGCGAGGGCGGAGCCCCACGAGCCGCCGAAGACCTGCCACTGCTCGATGCCGAGGTTGCGGCGCAGCAGCTCGATGTCGGCGACGAGATGCCACGTCGTGTTGAACCGGAGGTCGGCGTCCGGCGCGCTCATGTGCGGCGTCGACTTGCCGCATCCGCGCTGGTCGAACAGCACGATGCGGTACCGCTCGGGGTCGAAGAACCGGCGCTGCCAGGGCGAGGTGCCGCCACCCGGACCTCCGTGGAGGAAGACGACCGGCTTGCCCTCCGGGTTGCCCGACTGCTCCCAGTAGACCCGCTGGCCGTCGCCGGCGAGGAGGAACCCGGTCTCGTACGGCTCGATCTCGGGGTAGAGGATGTCGTCGAGGTCGGCGACCGTCACAGCGCGTTCCCCGCCACCGCGAAGGTGTCGCACGCGCCGATACCGCCCTTGTAGCCGGTCGCGAACCAGCGCTGGCGCTGCTCGCTCGATCCGTGGGTCCAGCTCTCCGGGTTGACCTGGCCGGTGGACTGCGCCTGGATGTGGTCGTCGCCGACGGCCGCGGCGGCATCCAGCGCATCGCGGATCTCGGTCTCGGTGGGCTTCTGCAGGTAGGCGACGCCGCTCTCGTCGGTCGTGTTCGCAGCATTGGCGACCCACGCCCCGGCGAAGCAGTCGGCCTGCAATTCGGTGCGCACGCCGTTGCTCTCGGGGCCCGTGCCGTTGTTCGGGTGGGCGTCCATGATCCCGGCGATCTGCTGGATGTGGTGGCCGTACTCGTGCGCGAGCACGTAGAGCTGGGCGAGCGGCCCGGCCTGGTCGCCGAACTGCTGCTCGAGCACGTCGAAGAAGGTGGGGTCGATGTAGACCGTCTCCTCCGGCGGGCAGTAGAACGGGCCGGTCTGGTTGGATGCCGTGCCGCAGGCGCTGGGGGTCGACCCGTCGACGATGATGAGCTGCGGAGGGCGGTAGCCCTGCACCTCACCGGCCCAGAAGCTGTTGATCGACTTCGAGCCGGCCGCCAGGCGACAGTCGGCGCTCGCGTTGGCCTGGTCGCCCGTCTGGCAGTTCGTGATGTCGGTCCCCGACCCGGCCTCGGGCGCGCCGGCGCCGATGCCGCCCAGCAGACTGGAGAAGTTGCCGCCCGTGAAGAGGTTGAGCAGGAT
>JAKDIK010000213.1 GCA_030450535.1 Propionibacteriaceae bacterium | reverse complement strand
GCCGAGTCGGCCGCGCCGACGATGCCCGCCTCGTTGCCCAGGGTGGCGACCACGAAGTCCGGTACGCCGCGGAAGCCGCGTCCGGACAGGTTGTTCAGGTAGGCCGTCCGGGCTGCCGTGAGGAACAGATCGTGCTCGGCGGCCAGCCCTCCGCCCAGCACGAAGACGCCGGGGTCGACGGTGGCCGTCATGGACGCGGCCCCGACACCCAGCCAGAAGCCGAGCCGGTTCATCAGCTCCAGCGCGAGCGGATCCCCGTCGCGGGCCGCTGCCGTCACATGGACGCCGCGCAGCTTCGCCCCGCCCGCGCGGGCCAGCAGAGGGCCGGCCAGGTCGGGATAGGCGACGACCGCCGCGCGGGCCGCCTTCTGCAGGGCCGTCCCCGAGACATAGGCCTCCCAGCACCCGTCGTGGCCGCAGCCGCACCGGTGCCCACCCAGGTTCACCTTGAGGTGCCCGAGCTCGGCCGCCGCCCCGAACGAGCCCCGCAACATGACGCCGTCAGAGATGATCGCGCCACCCAGACCGGTGCCGATGGTGAGCATCACCATGTCGCTGTAGGCCGCACCCGAGCCGAACCGGTACTCCGCCCAGGCCGCCGCGTTGGCGTCGTTCTCCACGACCACCGGCAGGCCGATGAGGCCCCCGACGCGCTCGGCGAGCGGGTGGTCGCGCCAGGCGATGTTCGGGGCGAACAGCACCGTCTGCCGATCGGAGCTGATGAACCCCGCCGCGGCGACGCCGACCGCAGCCACCTCGTGCGCGGTGCGCAACTCGGTGACGGCGTCGGCGACGCTCGCCTCGATGCCGTCCGGATCGTCGGGATCGGTGACCCGGACGGTTCGGGACAGAATCCGACCCCCCGCATCCACGACACCCGCGGCAATCTTGGTACCGCCGATGTCGACGCCGACGGTCAACGCGTCATGCTCCATGGTGTTCACCTTTCGATCAGCGGATCTCCGAGAGCACTTTTTGCTCCAGCCGCAGGTGGCGTTCCAACTGCTCGTGGGCGTCGTCGAGGTAGAAGGCATGGCCCTCGTACTCGCTCAGCAGGACGCCATTGAACCCCAACTCGACGATCGCCCCAAGAAGAGTCTCCACCGGAATCGTCGGGTCCGTCACGTCCTGCGTGACGTGGTAGAATTTCGAGTGGAAGTAGTGCACGCGTCCCAAAATGCTCCTGAAGCCGTCGATATCAGCCGGCCCGAACGACAGGTAGCCGAAGAACTCGCTGATCGCCATCTTCTCGCCCAGGCCGCCGCCCCGGGCGTTGACCTCGGCCTCCAACTGCTCGCTGGTCTGCTGGACGCCGTGTTCGATCCCGTCGCCCTCGACCATCGTTTCGCCGAGGAGGCCACCGCGGCGGTCAGCTGACCGCCCCGTGGCCCTTTGGGTTCTCAGGCGCCGGCATCCCGGACGACCATGGCAGCCGACACGCGGTTGTCGACGCCGAGCTTGGTGAAGATCGTGCTCAGGTGGGCCTTCACGCTCGCCATGCTGATGCTGAGCCTGGTGCCGATCTGGGCGTTCGTGAGACCGTCGGCCAGGCCGACCGCGACCGCCCGCTCGCGGTCTGTCAGCGTGGCATACCGCCGCACCGCTCCGGGATGGGCGGACGGGGCGTCGGTGGCCGCGTGGATCAGCGTGTGGGTGACAGCCGGCGAGAGGAAGGGCTCCCCGTCATGGACGCGGTGGATCGCGTCCACGAGCCTGGCGGGATCGGTGTCCTTGAGCAAGAACCCCTCGGCGCCCAGCTTCAGGGCCCTCACCACATAATCGTCGGTGTTGAAGGTGGTCAGCACGATCACGCGCGGTCGCTCGGCTCGGGACGCGAGCGCCTCGATGGTGGCGAGGCCGTCCATGCCGGGCATCCGGATGTCGAGCAGCAGCAGATCGACCGGGCTCTCGACCAGGCGGGCGAGGGCGTCCCCGCCGTCGGCGGCCTGCCAGGCGATCCCGATGCCGGGGTCCTCGGCGAGGATGAAACTCAGCCCTGTCCGAACCATCGGGTCGTCGTCGACGATGCCCACGCGAATCATGCGGTGCGCTCCTTGGTGTGGTCGGCGGGCAGCGGGTGTCCGGTGCGGGCGGTGATGGGCAGCGTCGCCTCGACCACGAAGGCCTTGTCGCGGACACCGTGGGTCACCCTCCCGTCGAGCAGGGCGACCCGCTCGTCGATGCCGACCAGGCCGAGCCTGGCGCCGGAGGCGTCCGCTTGGGCCAGGGTGGACAAAGGGTTGACGATGCGCATGCGCAGGACGCCGTCGGCGTGAGCGAGTGCGACGGTGACCGGCGCGCCGGGGGCGTGCTTGCGCGCGTTGGTGAGGGACTCCTGCACGATGCGGAAGGCGTGGCGAGACACCCGCGCCGGCACGAGGGAGAGGTCGCCGCTGACACTGAGCGCCACGCGCTGATCGGCGTCGGCGGCCTCGGCGGTGAGGACCCCCACCTGATCGAGCGTCGGCTGCGGGGCCTCGGGGGAGGCGTCCGGGCTGCGCAGGGTGGTGAGCATGGCCCGCAGCTCGTCCAGGGACGCCTGCGCGTTGGTCTGAATGAGGCGCGCCGCTTCGCGGGTCTCCTCGGGCGGGATGCGCGTCCGGTAGGCGAGGGCGCCGGCATGCATCGCGACGAGCGAAAGCCGGTGGGCGATGGCGTCATGCATCTCGCGCGCGATGAGTTCCCGTTCGGCGAGCCGCGCCTCGGCGACTCGGGCCAACTCGGCCTCGCGCCGGGACCGCTCGGCGCGCTCACGCGCCTCGACCGCCTGGGCCCCCGAGCGGCGCAGCAAGCCCACGAGCGTGCCCGCCATGACTGCGGCCGCAGCCAGGATGAACTCGAACTGGATCGCGGTGGCGGAGCCACCCGAGGGACTGCCCAAGAAGCCGAGCGCCTTGAACCCCAGCATCGCCGAGCCCACGGCGAACACCGTCCGGTCGGGCCCCCGCTGACGCGCCAGGGATTCCTGCGCCACCGCGGCCGCACCGAGGACGGCCGGTGATCCCGCCCACAGCACCGCGCACGCGCAGGCCACGCCCACCGGGTTGGCTTCCCGCCGGGTCAGCGCGACGATCGCCAGCGCGCCGAAACCAGCGACCTGGAGGAAGAGCCACGGCTCGAAGCCGATGTCGGGGTTTACCACCCGCTGCACGAACGGCGTCAGGTAATACAGCCACCCCAGCACCGCGACGACCCACGGCCACGCGCCATCGGCGCGTGGCACCCCCGCGGAGGACTGACCGGCTGACATGGAAACCACTCTAAACAGCCCGGCCGACCCTTCTCGTCGGACATACGGTCAACTGTCGGCGTCGGATCGGACGGGCGCCGGGGTCCGATCGGACGCTGATGTGCTGACGGACGCCCGATGTGCGTGCCCGGATGGCTGGCGTTGGCTGGAGCCATGATCGAGTTCAGCCACCTCACCAAGCGCTTCGGCGCCACGCTCGCCCTCGACGACGTCAGTTTCGGCGTCGCGCCCGGCCGGATCGTCGGGTTCCTGGGCCCGAACGGGGCGGGCAAGTCCACCGCGCTGCGGACGCTGGTGGGGCTGGTTCGACCGGACGCCGGCGCCGCCACGCTCGGGCGAATGCCCTACCGGGACCTGCCGAACCCCGGCCGTGCCGTCGGCGTGGTTCTTGGCGTGGACAGCTTTCACCCCGGCCGCACCGGGCGCGAGACGCTCCGCTTGGCGAGCCTCATGCTCGGCCTACCCCGACATCGCGTGGATGAGGTGCTGGCCGAAGTCGGGTTGAGCACCACGGAGGTGACCCGTCGGGTGGGTGCCTACTCGCTCGGCATGCGCCAGCGGCTCGGGCTGGCTCACGCGCTGCTCGGGGATCCGGCCGCGCTCGTGCTGGATGAACCCGCGAATGGGCTGGATCCGCAGGGGCAGCGCTGGCTCGCCGACCTGCTGCGTGCCCGCGCAGAGCGCGGCTGCGCGGTGCTGCTGTCGAGCCACCAACTCGGCGAGGTCGCGCGGCTCGCCGACCGGGTGGTCATGATCGGTGCCGGGCGGATCCTGGCCGACCGATCGCTCGCGGAGGCCGGTCGCGACGATCTGGAGGAGGAGTACTTCGCCCTCACCGCCGGCGCCGACCGCGCGGCGTGACCAGCAGCCCTCGCTTGATTTCACACCGCGATCCCACCATCACCTTCATGAAGGGAACCATCATGACGATCCAGCACACCAGCCCGGCCTCCGGCACGAATCAGACCGCGACCAGGTTGGCCCCCTTGCCCTTGTCCTTGGCGCGGGTCGTTGCCGTCGAGGGGCGCAAGCTGATCGACACGCGTGCCGGCCGCGCGCTCATCGGAGCGGCGGTCGCGGGTGTCGGTCTGTTCGCCGGCGGTCGCGCCGCGTTTCCCACCGGCGGCACCGACCTCGGCGATCTCGCCACGATGGCGATGTGGCCGGGCGGTCTCGGGTTGATGGTGCTGGCCGTGCTGCTGGTGACCAGCGAGTTCTCTGGGCGCACGGCGTCGGTCACCTTCACGCTCGACCCACGGCGTGGGCGCGTGCTGGCGGCCAAGGTGAGCGTCGTCGTTGCGATGGTGCTCGTCGTCAGCGTGCTCGCGCTCGCCGCCGGAGCGCTCATGGTGCTCGTCGTGCCGCCGATCACTGGGGAGGCGTTGGGTTGGGGCGTCGACCCCTCTCGTCTCGCTGCCGGTACGGGCGCCAACCTCGTCAGTGCACTCGCCGGGCTCGCGTGGGGGCTGGTCTTCCGCAATGCGCCCGCGCCCATCGTGGTGCTGCTCGCGTGGCCCACCCTCTCGACGCTCGTGGGCGCGGTGTCGCCCACCGCGGCCGAGGCGACGGCGTATCTCAGCCTGGAGCCCACCTTCGCCCTCGTCGCCGGGGACCCCGCGGCCCTACCCAAGCTCGTCACCTCGGCGGCCTTCTGGGTGATCCTGCCCGGACTCGTCGGCACCCGCCGGCTCCTTCGGGCCGACCTCACCTGACCCGCCCGGCGGAACGCCCCATCCGACCAACCGACCGGACGCCACCGGCGTGTTTGCCGGGATGACGTCGGCCACGAGCA
>JAKDIK010000212.1 GCA_030450535.1 Propionibacteriaceae bacterium | reverse complement strand
GAGTGGCGGCGTCCGGTTCAGAGCCCCGACCAGGAGTAGGAGCCGTCGGCGACGAATTGCTGCTTCCAGATGGGCAGGCGCTGCTTGGTGCGCTCGACGACGAGCTCGCAGGCCGCGAACGCCTCACGCCGGTGGGGTGCGGCTGCGGCGACGACGAAGGCTGCATCGCCCACGGTGAGCCGGCCGATGCGGTGGACGGCCGCGACCGTCACCATGCCGACCCGGTCGGCCTCGGCCAGTGCCTCGGTGACGATGCTGCCGATGAGGTCGGTCGCGGACGGATGGGCGGTGTAGTCGAGCGCCACCACCTCGCCGGACGCCTGCGGATCGTGGTCGCGGACGCGCCCCACGAACAGGCTGATCGCGCCGGCGTCCGGCCGCTCCACCAGGGCGAGCAGGCGATCGACATCGATGGCGGAGGCGCTCACCTCGGCGAGGACGACGCGGCCGGTCATCGGTGGTCCCCTCCGGTCAGTTGGTCGAGAACGTGCGGGGCCAACGGCAGGATCACGGCGGCACCGTCGGGGGCGGCGCCCGGGCTGCCGGGAAGGTTGACGATGAGCGCACCGGGATGGTCGGCGGCCGCGTCCACGACACCGGCGATCCCGCGGCTCAGCCAGGCGTGGGGGGTGGCGGACGCCCCCGCCGCCCGCAGCGCCTCGGCGAGGCCGGGCAGTTCGCGGGACAGGACGCCGCGGGTGCCCTCCGGCGTCCGGTCGCGGGGCCCGACCCCCGTGCCGCCGGTGGTGATGAGGAGGCGAGCGCCGGCGTCCAGCCCCCGACCCAGGGCGGCGGCGACGGACTCGGCCCCGTCGGGGATGACCTCGGCGTCGACCTCGTAGCCGGCCTCGGTCAGCGCGGTGACGAGCAGCGGCCCGGAGCGATCCGCGCGCTCGCCCGCGGCGCAACGATCGGAGACGGTGATCACCAGGGCACGCATGGCGCCACCCTATGCCAGGCCGGCCGCCGCGAGGAGCCGCCCGCATCGCCGACGGCCGCTGGGTCGTCGCCCCGCCGGGGATAGGCTCTCACGGTGCTCTTGGAAACCGGACAGGTCGTCATAGATATTCTCCAGGTGTTCCTCTATGCCGCAGGCGGTCTGGGTATCGGCGTGGTGGTCTCACTGCTGTTGACGGGCCTGGCGGTGCTGTTGCGGCGCCGCCGCGGCGGCTTCACGTACCTGAGCAGCCGGCTGCGGACGCCGCAGCGCATCTTCCTCTCCGTGATGGGGATCGGGCTTGGCCTGATGGCGGGCACGAGAGCCCAGGTGGTGGGGGGCACATGGGAGTGGCAGGAGCAACTCGCCCACGGCGTCCTCATCGTCGGCATCCTGGCCGGGGCGAACCTGCTGGCCGGCCTCCTGCGCGCCGTGGAGGATTCGGTGAACGCCCGCTCGAAGCGGCGGGCCGACCCCGGCACGGCCCTGCGGATCCAGACGCAGCTCCAACTGCTGACCCGGGTCGGGATCGCCGTCGTGTGGGTGGCCGCCTTCGCCGTCGTGTTGCTCACATTCGACGCCTTCCGGGCCGTGGGTGCTTCGCTGTTCGCGTCCGCCGGCATCCTCTCGATCATCGCTGGTCTCGCCGCGCAGTCGAGCCTCGGGAACCTGTTCGCGGGGCTTCAACTGGCCTTCTCCGACGCCCTGCGGGTCGGCGACACCGTGGTCGTCGAGGCCACCAGCGGGAAGGTCGAGGAGATCACCCTCAGCTACGTGGTGGTCCGGGTGTGGGACGGGCGGCGTCTCGTCATCCCGTCCACGACCTTCACGGCCAACTCGTTCGAGAACTGGACGAAGACCGACCCGTCGCAGCTCGGCGACGTCACCTTCGATCTGGACTGGATGGTGCCCGTGCCCGCCTTCCGCGCCGAGGCGCTGCGGCTGGTCGAGGGCAGCGACCTGTGGGACGGACGGACGGCGAACGCCCAAGTGACCGACACGCAGGACCGGACGGTGACGCTCCGCATCCTCGTCTCAGCCGCCAACAGCGATGACCTGTGGAACCTGCGCGTGATGGTCCGGGAGGAGATGGTGCGCTGGCTCCAGACCGACGCCCCCTACGCCCTGCCGCGGACGCGCATCGAGCCCGACACCACGGCGGCCCCGCCCGAGCACGAGCGCGACGAACTCGTCGAACGCACGCAACGGGCCCTGGCGGAGGAGATCGCCCAGCCGGATCCCGAGCCCGAGCCCGAGCCCGAGCAGGACGCCGAGCCGGCACCGGCGCGGCGCGCGCGGGTCTGGTTCCGGGGTTGGGGGCCACGCCACACCACGGGCAAACGCCGCAAGGTGCCGACGGACGAGGACGAGGAACCTCACTTGTCCTGACAGCACCGCTTCGGCGCCGGATCCTCGAACGGGACGAGGGCGCCCCCGATGGCCGGCTGCACGGCGAGCACCCAGCGGCCGCCCTGCCGGTAGGGGCGCACGTGATCCCGCGTGACGAGCGGCGTGTCCGGGGCGAACGGCCCACCGAGCGACAACACCTGCTCCACGGCCGACGTCTCGGTGACCCGGGAGACCGGCAGGGTGCCCCGCAGGGCATCCACTCCGGGAAAGACCACGGCCCGACCGGTGACGCCGGACGCCTGCGCCGCCAGCGCTGCGCGGGCGCCCGTGATGCCGTGTGGTTCCCCGAGCCCGACGTCGTTGATGACGACCGACGCCGGTCCCGGGAGGTCGTGGTCGTGGGCGTGCGGTGCGACGTCCCCGGGGTGGGCGTCCGGGCTGAACGCGTCGGCCACGAGGGCCGCGAGATCGGCGTCGGAGAGTGCGCCGGCATCCGGCAGATCGAGGGCATAGGCGACGTGGGCGCCGCCGTCGTCCGAGACGACGTGCGTCACGATCCACGAAGGCGCGAGCCCGCGCCCGGCGAGCCGCCCGCAGGCGGCCCGGAGCGCGGGCTCGGCATCGAGGGCGTCATGCACGCCCTGGTCGACGCCGACGAGCGAACTCACCGGCGAGGCAGCACGAAGATCGCGTTGGTGTAGAACCAGAGGTCCTGCCACGGATCGGCGTCGCCGACCACGTCGAGCGCCGGGCCGGATGCATCCTGGGATTCACCGTGATAGCCGACCTGGGTGCGCTTGCCGTCCGAGCCGCGCAGGCGCACGTAGAAGCCGGTGTCCTCCACCCGCCCGAGATCGTAGGTGAGCTCGATCCTGTCGGTGCGGCCGGTGACGTCCCACGTCCGGACGACCCGGGTCTCGGGTGCATGCAGGGTGTCGGCGTCGCTCACCGCGCCCGTGACCCGGCCCTGGATGACGTCGATCTTGGCCAGCTTCGGCACGAACGTTGCCCAGTTGGGGAATTGTGCCGGCACGATCGAGAGCACCAGCTCGGCCCGGTCGCCGCGGTTGGCGGTGAGGAAGCCGCCGAGGTGCGCCTCCCGCCTGCCGACGCGCACGCGCATGTCGAGCGACTCGAGCAGCCGCCCGTGATCGACCCACACGCAGTTGTTGCGCAGGCCGGTCATGACATTGGCGTAGGACGCCTTCTGCGCGCCGACGTTGGTCCGGCTGTAGAAGCCGGGGAAGTAGTCGCCCGCGCTGGTGTTCGGGACGCCGGAGTACTCGGGCTCGTTGTAGAAGCCGTTGGCGAAATCGCTGCCGGCGCCCCGAACGGCGGTGTCGAGGTAGTTGCTGTGGCTGTCGGAGTTGGCCGAGATGCCCCAGAGCTTGCCCTCGGCGAGCATCGAGTCCCAGAGTCCGCCGACGGCGGCCGTGTAGAAGTCGAAGCCGCCCCAGGTGCGGTAGGACTCCAGGGGATAGCCGGGGAACGAGTTCGAACCGGGGGCGTTGCCGTAGTAGCCGCGCGCGGAACCCGGGCCCATCTGGGCGGTCGAGATGCCGGCGGCCTGGTGGCCCGGGGCGCCCTCCCAGCCGACCGCGATGCTCGGGTCCGTGTCGCGCCAGCCGCGCACCTCGTGCGGGGAGTCGATGCCGTTGCGAGCCGGGTGGTTGGCGAGGAACAGCGCGTCGTCGATCTGCTTGCGCTTGACCGAGTCGGACAGGAACATGATGCCGTCGCGGGCGAGAGCCTCGTTGGCGGGGGTGTTGGCGGTCGCGTTGCGGACGCGGCCGTCGAAGCCCTCCTCGAACCGCTTCATGACCGAGACCTCGTGCCGACCGGGGTGGACGAAGACCGTGCCGTGCTCGGCGGCCGGAATGTTCCACTCGAGGCCCTGGTAGATCATGGTGTCGGGGTGACGGTCGCGGGAGGTGACGATCTCGGGGTTGACCTTCTCGACGCCGATGCGCACGTGCTCGTTGCTGCCATGGTCGGTGATGACCATCCAGTCGAGGCCGTTGGCGGCGCCGTGCTGCACCTGGTCCTCGACGCGGTAGAGCCCGTCGGAGGAGTAGCGCGTGTGGATGTGGTGGTCGCCGGCCAGCCACACCTTGGGGGCGTTGTTGCCACGGCCCTGGTTGCGACCGTCAGCCTCCTCGGCGGCCGCCGTGGCGACGCCGTGGACGTTCACCAGACCCGCAGCCACCGTCCCGGCACCCACGACGCCGGCTGCGCGGAGGAAGGAGCGGCGTCCGAGCTGGGTGGGGTTGAGATCGCTGTCGGGGATGTCGGTGTTGACGACGATCTGCTCGGATTCGCTGATCGGGTCGTGATGGTGATGGTGACCGTGGGAATGGCCGGGGACGTGCTCGTGGTGGTGGTGATTCATGGGGACTGCCTCCTAGTCGTCCGCGAAGTTGGGCCGCGGGCAACGCTAGGAAGCGCAGCCGACAAGTTCTCCGGCGTTTCGCCGACGCCGAGGTGAAGGCTGGATGAACGGTGGGGGCATCAGGCGATGTGGGGGTGGTTCCGAGCCCCCGGGGCGCCTCTGGGTCGCGGCGATCCGGTTCCGCGGTCAGTGCAGCGCAGAGTCGGCCGACCCGCGTTGCCAGGCCGTGAACCGAACGGTCAGCCCCGAGCGCGTCGGGGCCGCACAGAACGGCCCCGCCGCCCAGGGCAGCGCCGGGTCGATCGGCGCCACCCGCACGAGGCGCCACGGCTCGTCGGCGCTGCGGGCACGCATGGTGACGGCGTCCCCG
>JAKDIK010000211.1 GCA_030450535.1 Propionibacteriaceae bacterium | reverse complement strand
CCCACGCGCGGCGAGGAGATGGCCACGGAGCACACACGCGGTGAGGACACCCCCGCCGAGGAGGTCGACATCTTCCGCGCCGAGGCCCGCCACCCCGGCTCCTCACCGCTGCCGTCGGCAACGCCGGCGCCGGTCGCCGCCTCCCAGACCGCGCGGGAGGTCGTCCAGCCGGCACCCGCGGCCGCCGTGGCCGCGCCGGGCGGGGGCATGTCACTGACCCTGCGCGGATTCCTCATCGGTCTGGTGGCTGCGCTCCTGGGCGGCGGTCTCGCCCTGGCGGTGCGGCTCCTGGGCGCCTGAAGTCGCCCCGGACGTCCGCGACGGGGTGGATTCAGCGGCCGCCCTGCGCCGCCGCGCCCCCCAGCCCCTGATCCCGAATGCTGCGGCGGCCATCCCGGCCATGCCGGCCCCGACCCACAGCGCGCGCGCATCGTTGTTCGGGGCCTCCGTCACCGGTTCACCGGCCGCGGGTGGTGGCTCCGACGCGCCCGGTGTGGAAGTAGCGGACGGGGACGCCGACGCGGTCACCGACGATGCTGTCACCGATGGCGCAGGCGAGGCGGGCCGGCCCGCGTCCGACAGCAGGGCCCGCGCGGCGGGCGCCAACTCGGAGCGCACCAGCGGATACAGCGCGTCGCCGGGGCAGCCGGTGAGCGACATGTCCCGGTGCCCGGCGATCGGATCGGTCGTCACCTCGACGCCGCGACGCCACCGGTTCGAGCCGCGCGAGGTGAAGTTCACCGGCGAAGCCAGGTCGATGCCGTCGCGGCCGGCCAGCCAGGCCAGCAGGGACGCCATCGCGGCCCGGGCCTCCGGTGTCGGCGGCGCCGCGTCGAAGTCGCCGAGGAAGCAGCACAGCTGCGCGAAGCCCTGCGAACCCCCCGACGCGTCCCCGCGAACCGGCCCGGCCAGACTGCCCTCGCGGCCCTCCCAGATGGTGCCGAAGCGATCGACGAAGAAGTTGTAGGCCACGTCCGGCCAGCCGCGCTCGGCCCCGGTGTGGAACGCGAGGATGCTCCGCAGTTCGCGGGGCACCTCGTCCGCGGCGTAGGCGTTCGACGTCACCGTGTGGTGGATGAGCAGGAAGCGCGGCTCGTCCTCGGCCTGCAGGGGCCCGGTCGGCCGCCGTTCTCCGGCCCACTCGGCGCGCGGACGGATGGCCGGTCGCGCGGGGGCTGCGGCGGCGGCGTCCGGACGCCCCACCAGGGGCACCAGCGGCGCGAGGGTGACCCCGGCCAGGATGTGCCGGCGCGAGACCGGCGTCACGGCGTCAGCCCCGCACCTGACGGGGGTAGCACTGGTTGCGGTCACCGATGCCGAGCGCCTCGCACACCGCGACGGCCGCCTGGGAGCTGTCGGCGCCCGGAACGGCGATGACCCAGTAGTTCGCGGTGAAGCCGAAGGAGTTGCTGTCGAGGACGACCGGACGGTGCTGCTCGTTGCCCATACCGGCAGCCTGGGCCAGGGCGTCCTCGGCCGACACCGAGCCCTGCGGCAAGGAGCGCAGCACGGTCACGAACGACCCGGCCGGCAGCTCGGTCACGACGCCCTCGGGCACAGTGCCGTCGGGAGCCTCGGCGCTCGGCGTGTCGCCGGGTACCGAGATGGTCGGGGTCGCCTCGGGATGCTCGGACGCCTCACCCGTGGGCGCCGACGTCGGGCTCTGCGTGGGGCTCGTCGTCGGCGTCGACTCGGCCGTGGGCGCCGGGGACTCCGCCGGCTCGGCGGTGCGCGGCACGAGCTGGAGCCACGCCACCACGATCAGCAGGATGCCGACCACGGCACCCAACACGATGCCCAGTACCAAGTTGCCCCGGGGAGCGGGGGTCGAATTCGTCATGGTCCTCCTCGTCAGACGACGCGCTGCAGCCAGCCGTGGCGATCCTCAGCCCGACCGTACTGGATGTCGAGGATCGCGTCCCGCAGGCCGAGGGTGCGTTCGAAGGACTGGCCGGCCGGACGCCACTCCCCCGCCCGGGACTTGAACCCCGAGATCGGGCTGATCACCGCCGCGGTGCCGCAGCAGAAGGCCTCGACGAACTCACCGGAGGCGATGCGGTCGAACACCTCGGTGGCGCTCAGGCGCAGCTGCTGCGGGGTGAGGCCGAGATCGGGGGCGAGGGTGAGGATCGAGTCGCGCGTCACGCCGTCCAGGATCGTGCCGGTGAGCTCGGGGGTGACGAGGCGGTCGTCGGCGCTGATGAAGAAGATGTTCATGCCGCCCAGTTCCTCGACGCGGTCCTTGCCGGACGGCTCGATGAACATGACCTGCGTGCAGCCGTGGTCGTAACCCTCGTACTGCGCGATGAGGCTGGCGGCGTAGTTGCCGCCGCACTTGGCGGCGCCCGTGCCGCCGATGCCGGCGCGCGCCCACGCGTCGGTGACCCAGATGTCGACGCCCTTGATGCCGTTCGGCCCGAAGTAGGGGCCGACCGGGGACGCGATGACGTAGAAGTCGACGCCTTCGGCAGCGCGGACGCCGAGGAAGGACTCCGACGCGATCATGAACGGGCGGATGTAGAGGCTCTGCTCCCCGCTCGGCTCGGGCACCCAGCGGGCGTCGGTCGCGACGAGCTGCCGGACCGCCTCGAGGAAGTCGTCGGTGGCCAGGCGCGGCAGCATGAGCCGGTCGGCGGACTTCTGCAGGCGCTCGGCGTTCTTCTCGGGGCGAAAGAGCCAGATCGACCCGTCTGCGTGCCGGTAGGCCTTGAGGCCCTCGAAGATCTCCTGCGCGTAGTGCAGGACGGCCGCGCTCGGGTCAAGGCTGAGGGGCCCGTAGGGCTTGATCGCGGCGTCGTGCCAGCCGTCGTCCTTCGACCAGGAGATCTGGGCCATGTGGTCGGTGAAGTGCACGCCGAAGCCCGGATCGGCCATGATCGCCGCCATCTGGGCGTCCGTGCGGGCGGCCGCGTTGCGGCTTGTCTCGAAGACGAGGGACATGGCGCTCAGACTACCGCTCAGCTCGGCGCCGACCCGTGGACGACCACGCCGCGGCGCCGGCGTCCACCGGTAGGGTGTGGCCGCGTGAGTGACGCTACGCAGACCATCGCCGTGATCGGCGGAGACGGCATCGGCCCCGAGGTCGTCGCCGAGGGCCTCAAGGTGCTGAAGGCCGCCGCCGGCGAGCGCGCCTTCACGTTCGTGTCCTACGACCTGGGCGCCGAGCGCTGGCAGCGGACCGGCGAGGTGCTGCCCGATTCCGTGCTGGAGGAGCTGGCGGGGGCGGACGCCCTCGTGCTCGGCGCGGTCGGGGCGGCGCCGGGCAGCACGGCGATCCCGTCGGGGCTGCTGGAGCGGGGCCTGCTGCTGCGGCTGCGCTTCGCGTTCGACCACTACGTGAACCTGCGGCCGTCCAAGCTGTACCCCGGCGTGGTGACGCCGCTGTCGGAGGCGGTCACCGGACGCGGGCCCATCGATTTCACCGTGGTGCGCGAGGGCACCGAGGGGCTGTACGCCGGCGTCGGCGGCTCGCTGGCCCGGGGCACGGACGCCGAGGTCGCCAACGAGGTGAGCGTGAACACTGCCCGCGGCGTCGAGCGCGTCGTGACCGATGCCTTCGAGCGGGCGATGCGGCGCCGCAAGAAGGTGACCCTGGTCCACAAACACAACGTGCTCGTCAACGCCGGCGGGCTGTGGAACCGGATCTTCACCGCCGTGGCATCGAAATACCCCGACGTGGCCACCGACTACCTGCACGTGGACGCGACGATGATCATGCTCGTCACCGACCCGCAGCGCTTCGACGTGATCGTCACCGACAACCTGTTCGGCGACATCATCACCGACCTGGCCGCGGCGGTCACCGGCGGCATCGGCCTGGCCGCCTCGGCGAACATCAACCCGACGGGGGCGTTCCCGTCGATGTTCGAGCCGGTGCACGGCTCGGCGCCCGACATCGCGGGCCTCGGCATCGCCGACCCGACCGCGACGATCTCGTCGATGGCGCTGCTGCTGGACCACCTCGGTCGCCGCGACGACGCCGCCCGCATCGAGGCGGCCGTGGACGCGGACGTCGCCGAGCGCGGCGCGACACCCCGGTCGACCAGCGAGGTCGGGGACGCGATCGCGGGTCGGCTCTAGCAGCCGGGAATCGCAGCGCTCCGCCCGGTGATGGTCGGCCTGCCGCGTGCTCGCTGTCAGGCCTCCCGCGGATCGACCTCGCGGCGCCTCCAGAAGCGGTGCTTCTCGCCGAAGACCCAGCCCCGCACCCACCACGTCAGCTCGATCAGCACCGCCCCCACGAGGCCGCACACGAGACCGACCAGCATCATCGACCGGTCGGAGGTGTCCAGCAGGAACAGGTGCTGGGTGGCAGGGTTGAAGAAGATCAGCGAGTACGCGCCGAAGGAGGCCGCCACCAGCGCCACCCGCCACCACTCGTAGGGCCGCGCGACGACGGCCAGCACCCAGGTGGCCGCGATGATGAGGCACGACAGGCTCGCCGCGGCGGTCTGCGCGCGGACGGCCTCGCTCGCCAGCCCGGTCGCCGGCCGCACCAGCAGGTAGGTGACGAAGGTGGCGGCGGCGACGATGATGCCCGCCGGCAGGCCGAGCCGCATCACGCGCTTCACGAATCCGGGCCGCGCCCGCTCGTGGTTGGGCGCCAGCGACAACAGGAAGGCCGGGATGCCGATCGTGAACCAGCCCGTGATCGTCACGTGGATCGGTTGGAACGGGAACGGCACCCGCCACAGCACCACCAGCAGCGCGAGCACCGCCGAGTAGACCGTCTTGGTCAGGAACAGGTTCGCGACGCGTTCGACGTTGCCGATGACGCGACGGCCCTCGGCGACCACGTGCGGCAGCGTCGCGAACGAGTCGTCGAGCAGCACGATCTTGGCCACCGAGCGCGTCGCCGACGCGCCCGATCCCATCGCGACGCCGAGGTCGGCGTCCTTCAGGGCGAGCACGTCGTTGACGCCGTCGCCCGTCATGGCGACCGTGTGGCCGTCCGCCTGCAGCGCGTGCACCATGCCGCGCTTCTGCAAAGGTGTGACGCGACCGAAGACGCTGCCGGCGCCCACGGCGTCCGCGAGCTTCTCGGGGG
>JAKDIK010000424.1 GCA_030450535.1 Propionibacteriaceae bacterium | reverse complement strand
GTCACCGTCCGCCGATCCTCGGGGAACGCGAACTGACGCAGCTTTCGGGGCCGACGCCGGCACGGGAGAACGAAGCGGTCAGGACGTCGGCAGGGTGCTGTTCGAGCCGGGCGGGCGTCGGAGACGCCCCCCGTGCTTGCGCGCGCGCTCGTCGACGAGGTCGACCACGCGGGCGGCCGCCTCCTCCAGCGCCATGCCGGTGGTGTCGAGAACGGGACACTTGAGGCGACGCTGCAGCGCCTTCACCCCGTCGAGCTCTTCGTAGATGCTGGCCAGGTCGACGTAGCCGTCCTTCATGCCGCGCATCCCCAGCCCCTTGACGCGCTCGCCCCGGATCACCTGCAGGCGCTCCGCGGCCAGCGTCAACCCGACGACGCGCCACGGTTCGAGCCGGAACAGTTCTTCGGGCGGCTCGATACCGGGCACCAGCGGCACATTGACCGCCTTGTACCCCAGATATCCGAGGAAGATCGACAGCGGCGTCTTGCCCGAGCGCGACGGGCCCACCAGACAAATGTCGCACTCGGCCAGCGAGGCCGGAGCCGCCCCGTCGTCATTGCGCACGGCGAAGTCGATGGCTGCGATCCGCACAAAGTAGTCGGCCTCGACCCCCACCGGACGCATCGGCACTTGATCGGCCTCCGTACCGCTGACCCGCTCCAGGGCCCGCATCGCGTCAGTCATGAGATCGGCGTACGGCATTTCAAACTCGCAGCAGGCCGAGCGAACGATGCTCGACAATTCCTCGTTGACCAGTGTGAAGAACACAGCGGTCGGCCGCCCCTGCCTCGCCCTGATCGCTTCCAGCGCTGCCTGCATGCGCGCGGTGGTGGTGATGCGGCGGTGACGGACGAGTCTGAACTCGACGTGGGGGAACTGCGCCACGGCCGCCCGGGCGAGTCGGACGCCCGACTCGCCGGTGGAGTCGGCGAGCAGGTGGATCTCGAGCGTGTCGTCGTCGCTCATCCCTCGCTGCGCCGCTCCCGCAGTGAGTTGAAGAAGCTCGAATCCATCACCGGACCGCCGGTGGGGCCCGACGCAGGGGGAGGATCGTCCTCGTCGTACTCCTCGGTGCCGTCGGGCCGGTTGTCCCACTTGGCGGTATCGAGCGTACGGTCAGGATTGGCGAGCGCCTCGCGCGAGAACGTCTCGCGAGGCCGGCCGGCGGGGGTGGACGCCGCCGCCTCGGCCGCGGAGGCGGCCTCGGCAGCGGCTGCCGACCAGGCACTCGGCTCGCCGGCGCCGGGGCCGGCAGCCGGTCCCGGCGCCATGCCGGGTCCCGCGGTGGGCACGGCGTCCGTCGGCACGGCGCCGCTGGGCGCTGGACCTGGGGGGGCGCCCGGCACAGGGGCGCGGTTCACCGAGGGTTGGCGGCCTCGAAGCAGGGCCACCACCAAAACGATCAGCACGACGATCACGGCGACGAATCCCAGCACCGCGATCAGCATCACCAGCGACAACGCTCCGCTGCTCATCACATCCTCCTCCGTGGCACGGTTTGCCCTCAGCCTAGGCCCTCTCCCTGCGCGACAGGTCACTGATTTCAGGGGGGTGCCGGGGGCGGGAAGCGGCCCCTGGGGCGCGTACGAGCCCCCGGCCCCCCCCGGGTAAACGCGCCCCT
>JAKDIK010000038.1 GCA_030450535.1 Propionibacteriaceae bacterium | reverse complement strand
ACATGAGGTCGACGATGAGCTTGAGCTCGTGCAGCACCTCGAAGTAGGCGATCTCCGGCTGGTAGCCGGCCTCGGTCAGGGTCTCGAAGCCGTACTGGATCAGCTGGGAGGCACCGCCGCAGAGCACGGCCTGCTCGCCGAACAGATCGGTCTCGGTCTCCTCGGTGAAGGTGGTCTCGATGACACCGGCACGCGTGCCGCCCACACCCTTGGCGTAGGCCAAGGCCAGGTCCTTGGCCTGACCGGAGGCGTCCTGCTCCACGGCGATCAGCGCCGGCACGCCACGGCCGGCCTCGAACTCGCGGCGCACCACGTGGCCGGGACCCTTGGGAGCGACCAGAGCCACGTCCACACCGGCCGGCGGCTGGATGAACCCGTAGCGGATGTTGAAGCCGTGCGCGAAGAACAGCGCATCACCGTCCTGCAGGTTCGGGGCGATGTGCTCCTTGTAGACCTCGGCCTGGACCTGGTCCGGAGTGAGGATCATGATCAGGTCGGCCTCGGCGGCTGCTTCGGCGACGGTGACCACGCGCAGGCCCTCGGCCTCGGCCTTGGCGCGGGACTTCGAGCCCTCGGCCAGGCCGATGCGCACATCCACGCCGGAGTCGCGCAGGCTCAGCGAGTGGGCGTGGCCCTGGGAGCCGTAGCCGATGACGGCGACGGTGCGGCCCTGGATGATCGACAGGTCGGCGTCGTCGTCGTAGAACATCTCTGCCATGGATTCGTTCCTCACTTCGTGGTTGGTGAAATCATTGGTGGTAGAGTCGGCCACCCTTGGTGGCGCGGTCGGACAGTGACTTGCTGCCGCGTCCCACGGCGACGAGGCCGGACTGGACCAGCTCCCGGACGCCGTAGGGGCGCAGCATCTCGAGCAGGGCGTCCAGCTTGTCGGGCGACCCGGTGGCCTCGACGACCAGGCTGTCGGCGTGGACGTCCACGGTTTTGCCGCGGAAGAGCTGGACGATCTCGATGATCTGGCTGCGCGTCGCCGGATCCGCCTTGAGCTTGATCAGCACCATCTCGCGCCGGACGGCCACCGCGTCCTCGAGCTCGATGATCTTCAGCACCTCGATCAGCTTGTTGAGCTGCTTGGTGATCTGCTCGAGCACCTCCTCGGAATCGACGCCCACCTGGAGCGTGATCCTGGAGAGCTCGGGCCGCTCGGTGGGGCCGACGGCCAGGGACTCGATGTTGAAGCCGCGGCGGGCGAACAGGCCCGAGATGCGGGCCAGGACGCCCGGCTTGTTCTCGACGAGAACGCTCAGGGTGTGGGTACGCATGCTCCGGCGCGAGCCGGGGTTCGTGCTCAGGGCTGTCTGCTGCGTGGTGGTCACAGGACCTCTTCCTCCCAATCCGGCGCCAGATCCTTGGCGATCATGATGTCGTCGTTGCTCGTGCCGGCCGCGACCATCGGCCAGACCATCGCGTCCTTGTGGACGACGAATTCGACCACGACCGGGCGGTCGTTGATCGCCAAGGCCTTCGTGATGACCTCGTCGACCTGCTCGGGCGTCTCGGCGCGCAGCCCGACCGCGCCCATCGCCTCGGCCAACATCGGGAAGTCCGGAACGCGCCGGCTCTCGAGGTTGGTGTTGGAGTAGCGGCCGCCGTAGAACAGCGTCTGCCACTGGCGCACCATGCCGAGGGACTCGTTGTTGATCACCGCGATCTTCACGGGGATGCCGTTGAGGGCGCAGGTGACGAGCTCCTGGTTGGTCATCTGGAAGCAGCCGTCGCCGTCGATGCCCCACACGACCTCGCCGGGGGCGCCGACCTGGGCGCCCATGGCGGCGGGCACGCAGTAGCCCATGGTGCCGGCGCCGCCGGAGTTCAGCCAGCGGCCCGGCTTCTCGAAGGGCAGCAGGTGCGCCGCCCACATCTGGTGCTGGCCGACCCCGGCGGCATAGATGGCATCCCCGGAGAGTTCGCCGAGCCGCTGGATGCAGTACTCGGGGCTGAGCAGCCCGTCTTTGGTGGGCTCCGGCGCCACCTTGTACTTCTCCTTCAGGTGGGTCAGGTAGGTCACCCACGCGGAGTAGCTGGGCAGATCGGCGCCGCGCAACACCTCGGTGAGGCCCGCGATGACGGCCTTGACATCACCCACGATCGGAACGTCGACCGGCTTGTTCTTGCCGATCTCGGCCGGATCGATGTCGGCGTGGATGACCTGCGCGTTCGGGGCGAAGCTGCTGAGCTTGCCGGTCACGCGGTCGTCGAAGCGGGTGCCGAGGGCGATGAGGAGGTCGGCGCGCTGCAGGGCCCCGACGGCCGCGACCGTGCCGTGCATGCCGGGCATGCCCATGTTGAGCGGCTCGCTGTCAGGCAACGCGCCGCGCGCCATGAGCGTGGTCACGACGGGGATCTTCGTGATCCTCACCAGCTCGGCGAGTTCGGCGTACGCCTCAGCCTTGACGATGCCGCCGCCGAGGTAGAGCACCGGCCGGCTGGCCTCGGCGATCTTCTGGGCGGCCGCCCGAATCTGCCTGGCGTGCGGCACTGTGTTGGGCCGGTAGCCGGGCAGGTCCAGGTCGTCCGGCCACGTGAACGGCGCGGACGTCGAGAGGGCGTCCTTGCTGATGTCGACCAGGACGGGCCCGGGGCGTCCGGTGCCGGCGATGTGGAAGGCCGCCTTGATGGCGCCGGGGATGTCCTCGGGGCGGGTGATCAGGAAGCTGTGCTTGGTGATCGGGAACGTGATGCCCCGGATGTCGGCCTCCTGGAAGGCATCCGTGCCGATGGCGGTGGAGTTGACCTGGCCGGTGATGGCGACGATGGGCACCGAATCCATGTAGGCGTCCGCGAGTCCGGTGACGAGGTTGGTCGCGCCTGGCCCGGAGGTGGCCATGCAGACGCCCACCTTGCCGGTGACCATCGCGTAGCCCTCGGCGGCGTGCGCGGCGCCCTGCTCGTGGCGCACGAGGATGTGGCGGACGAGCTCGCTTTGGCCCAGCGGGTCGTAGGCCGGAAGGATCGCGCCGCCCGGGATGCCGAAGACGACGTCTACCCCGATCCGCTCCAGCGACTCGACGAGCGCCTGCGCTCCGGTGAGCTCCAAGGTGCCGATGGTGTCGGTCATGTGATCATCTCCTTCGATCAGGGGGCGTGCGTTCAGTCGTCCGTGCAAAGAAAAACCCCCGACGCCGAGGCTGGCGTGCGAGGGAGCGCGTCGCGGGACCGATGGGGTCAGACGACGCGCTGGACGAGTACGAGAGCGGTGAACTGCACGAGCCCCACTATAGGGCCGCCGTGCCGGCGCTCCGCAATGTGGACGTGGAGCGTCCCGCATGGCGGACGCCTGGGCGTGGGCCGTGGTGGCCCACCGGGGGCACACCTGCACGGAGATCTGCCCTCGGCTGGGGACGCTACCCCGTGATCGCGGCGAACGTCTCGTCGAGGTCGGAGGGCGTCCGCTGCAGGAGTGCCCCCATGCCCGGATCGTCGGCGTAGCGCGGGACGAGGTGGACATGCAGGTGGAAGACGGACTGGCCGGCGTCCTGCCCGACATTGGAGAGGATGTTCATGCCGGACGCCCCGAGCCGAGAGGCGAGGATGTTGCCGGTCGCCACGATGGCGGGGGCGATGGAGGCGAGTACCCCGGCGTCCGCGAGCGCGTCGCCCACGTGCTCGCGGGGGACGACCAACGTGTGACCCCGCTTGAACGGTTCGAGATCGAGAAACGCCACCGCGTGCTCGTCGGCGTACACCTGCTTGCTGGGGATCTCACCGGCGACGATGCGGCAGAAGATGCAGTCGGGCATGCGTGGCTCCTCTCGGTGGGTGGGCCCTGCCGACCCTAACCCATCGACGCAGACTCCCTCGGCTTGGCGTGCCGAGCAGTCCATATGGACATGGGACATGGTCAGGTGGAAACCGCCCGTGGAACCCGCCGGAACGACCCACCACATGCGCAGGCCAAGAACCCGAAACTCGTCGAGACCCCTCCGTTGTGGCTAAACGTCAAGATGCCCGCGCGGATCAGGGCTCCCTCGAGCTCTCGGATGTTGGTGGCGATCTTGCCGGCGTGAGGCACCGAACGTGTTTCGCGGGCAGTCTTCGTGAGTCTCGTCGCCCTCTTGCGTTGGTCCGGTTTGCGCGAGCATACTCGCGGCATGGTGCCCGGCCCGAGGATGGCCATGAAGCGTCTGGCTGCTGTGCTTGTACTCATCCCACTGATGCTCAGCATCTGCCCGGCCACGGCGCAGTCCATCTACATCGGCTGCAACTTCGGAGGTTGAGACCATGAGCCGCAACACCAGCCGGACCAGGGCTGTGGCCCTCGTGATTGGTCTCACGGCCCTGACCGGCGCCTTGGCGGCGGGCGTGCCGAGCCTTTCAGGCAGTGCGACGTTCGAGATCCTCAACCGCCCCCAGTCGCTCGCCGACACCGTAGCCATCCAGGAGTACCGCGGGGAGCCGATTCCCCAGTTGGCCACGGCTCGACTGGCGGGCACTGACGGCAGCGGACGTCGATACTTCGTGGCGCAGAACGACGAGGAGGTGTGCCTCATCATCGTGACTTCACCCGAGTCGGCCTCCGGGTCGTGTGACTCGTCCAACGGGGCCGCGACCGGTCGCTTGTGGAACAAGTTCGGCGACGACTCGACCAGCCACCTCGCCATGGTGGTGCCCGATGGCTTCTTTGAGGCCACGCTGACCGGGGTTGAGCAACCGACCCTGCGAACCAACAACCTCGTGGTCGTTCCCGCGAAGCGCGGCGTCGCCCAAACGGCCGTGTTCCACGGTGCCCTCGGGCGCACCATCACGGTCGCCACGGGAAGCTGAACCCTCACACTCCGGAGTCAACTCGTGGCGGCCCCGAGCGGCTTGGAACTCAACGCACCTCGAAGCCCGCCTGCGCCAACCCGGCCTTGACCTCGGCGATCGTCAGCGTCTGGTAGTGGAACACCGAGGCCGCGAGCACGGCGTCCGCTCCGGCGCGGGCGGCGGCCACGAAGTGCTCGACCGTGCCCGCACCCCCCGACGCAATCACCGGCACGTCGACGATCCGGCGCACGGCCTCGATCATCTCCAGGTCGAAGCCGTCGGTGGTGCCGTCGGCGTCCATGGAGTTGAGCAGGATCTCCCCCGCACCGCGGTCCACGGCCTCGCGGCACCACTCCAGCGCGTCCAGGCCGGCGGGCCGGCGTCCGCCGTGGGTGGTCACGCCGAAGCCGGACGGCTGCCCGGCCTCGCGGCGGGCGTCCAGGCTGAGCACGCACACCTGGTTGCCGAAGCGGGCGACGATCTCGTCAATCGCCTTCGGCCGGGCGATGGCCCCGGTGTTGATGCCGACCTTGTCGGCGCCGGTGCGCAGCAGCCGATCGACATCGGCCACCGACCGGACGCCACCCCCGACGCAGAGCGGGATGAACACGGTCTCGGCGGTGCGCGTGACGACCTCGTAGGTGGTCGCGCGGGCGTCCGAGGAGGCGGAGATGTCGAGGAAGGTCAGCTCATCGGCCCCGGCGTCGCCATACGCACGGGCAAGCTCGACCGGGTCACCCGCGTCCCGCAGGTTGAGGAAGTTGACCCCCTTGACGACGCGCCCGTCGTGCACATCGAGGCACGGAATGACCCTGATTGCGACCGCCATGCGCCCACCCTAACCACAGGGCCGAGGGCCGGGGAGTCTCTCCCAGCCCCCGGCCGATCGTGGGTGGCCGACGCCGAGGGCGTCAGTCCTTCACGGCACCGCCCGTCAGTCATCCTCGTTCCACGCCGCGTCCACGACCCCGCGGCGGAGCAGATCGATGGCCTCGCGGGCGCTCGCGCGCACGACGCCCGGGCCGGCGGCGTCCGCGAGCTGGCCCAGCAGGTCGATGACCATCCGCATCCACCGGACGAAGTCCCCGGCGGTCAGCTCGGTGGTCTCCAGCAGGTCGCCCAGCGCGGCCCCGGACGCCCACGCGAACGTCGCCTCGGCGAAGCCGATGTCCGGGTCGCGGCCGCCGTCGAGCCGGTGATCGCGCTCCATGAGCGATACGTCGCGCCAGATGCGGCGCACCATCGACTGGGCGATCTCGGTGGAGCGATTCGGCATGCGGGGCGGACGCCGCTGGTCGCCGCCGCGCGCCTCGTAGGTCAACGAACTCACCACCGCGGCCAACTCCGGGGCGCTCAGTTCGTCGAAGACCCCCGCCCGGATGCACTCGGCCGCCACCAGATCGAGCTCGGAGTAGATCCGCGCCAGCATGCGGCCCGCGTCCGTGACGTTCTCGGCGTCCTCGCTGAGGTACCCCAACCCGGCCAGCACGGTGCAGATCTTGTCGAAGCGTGTCGCGATCGTGTTGGTGCGCCGCTCCGACTGCCGCCGCAGGTCGGCGATGTCGCGCTCGGTGCGCAGCGCCTTCTCGGCCGCCCGGGCGTGCACCTCGCGGTCGTCGCACCGGTGACATGGGTGCTCCCGCATCTGCTCGCGCAACGCCCCGATGCTGGCGGACGCCTCGGCGTCCATGGCCGCGCTCTGGTAGCGCTGGGGGGAGGTGTCGAGGCTGGCCAGTCGCGAGTGCAGGGCCGCAGCCAGGTTGCGGCGGTCCTTGGCCTGGGACGCGTCGAAGTGCTTCGGCACGCGCATCCGCGCTGCCACGACGGGCGGGGACGGGAAGTCGGTGAGCGACAGCCTCTTGATCTGTCGCTGCTCGGTCATGACGAGCGGCGCCGGGTTCGCACGATCGCGTCCGACCCCGGGGTCGATGATCACGGCCCACCCCTCGTGCCGGCCAGCGGGGACCCCGACGATGTCGCCGGGGGCCACCTCGAGCAGCACGCTCAGCACCTCGGCGCGCCGATCCGCCTTGCGGGAGCGCGCCGCCTCGGCCTCCACCGTCTTGATCTGCGCGCGGATACGCGCGTATTCCTCGAAGTCGCCCCGGCTGCAGGCGGCGTCCGCCCACAACTCACCGACCTGCCCGGTCTTGCGCGCGACGGCCCTGGCCAGGCCCACCACGCCGGCGTCGGACTGGAACTGCGCAAAGCTCTGCTCCAGCAGCATGCGGGCGCGCTCGCGTCCGACCCGTCCGACGAGGTTGACCGCCATGTTGTAGGTCGGCGAGAACGACGACCGCAGCGGGTAGGTGCGCCGGGACGCCAGCCCCGCGACGTGGCGCGGATCCATGTTGCGCTGCCACAGCACGACGGCGTGGCCCTCGACGTCGATGCCGCGCCGACCCGCGCGGCCCGTGAGCTGGGTGTATTCGCCGGGGGTGATGTCGGCGTGGGCCTCGCCGTTGAACTTGACCAGCTTCTCCAGCACCACCGAGCGGGCAGGCATGTTGATGCCCAGCGCGAGCGTCTCGGTGGCGAACACGATCTTCACCAGGCCGCGGACAAAGCCCTCCTCGACGCACTCCTTGAACGCCGGCAGCATGCCCGCGTGGTGGGCGGCGATGCCTCGGCGGAGGGCCTCCCGGAAAGTCGAGAACTCCAGTGCCTCGAGATCCTCGCGCGCCAGCCCCGACGCTGCGGCGTCGGCAAGGGCGTCCAGCTCAGCCCGCTCGTCGGCGGAGGTCAGTCGTATTCCGGAGTGGAGCAGTTGGCCGACGGCCTGGTCGCACCCGGCGCGGCTGAAGATGAAGTAGATGGCCGGCAGCAGCCCCTCGGCGTCGAGCTTCTCGACAGCACCGTCACGGCGCGGGACCAGCTGGGGGCCCTGCTGGCCGCGGCCGGCCGCGTTGCGCTCGATGCGGTCGCGCTGGCGCCGTCCCCGCTGGCGGCGGGAGTCGTCGCGCACGAAGCGGGACTCCTCCTTGGCCAGCCGCGTCAGCTCCGGATTCACATCGGCGCGGGCGGGCAGCGTGCCGGCCTCGCCGGTGAAGGCGGTGGGCGCCTCGTCGGCGAACAGGTCGTAGAGGCGGCGTCCGGCCAACACATGCTGGAACAGGGGCACCGGACGGCGCTCGCTCACCACCACGGCGACCCCGCCGCGCACCTCGTCGAGCCACGCACCGAACTCCTCGGCGTTCGAGACGGTCGCCGAGAGGCTCACCACCTGCACGCTGGGCGCGAGTCCGATGATGACCTCCTCCCACACCGCGCCGCGGAAGCGGTCGGCCAGGTAGTGCACCTCGTCCATGACCACGTAGCCGAGGTTCGCCAGCGTTGCGGACCCGGCGTAGATCATGTTGCGCAGCACCTCGGTGGTCATGACCACCACGGGCGCCTCGGAGTTGATCGTCGTGTCGCCGGTGAGCAGGCCCACCTTGTCGGCGCCGTGGCGCTCGGCCAGATCGTGGAACTTCTGGTTGCTCAACGCCTTGATCGGGGTCGTGTAGAAGCACTTGCGTCCGGTGGCCAGCGCGCAGAACACCGCGAACTCCCCCACCACCGTCTTGCCGGCCCCCGTGGGGGCGGCGACGAGGACGCCGTCGCCGGCCTCGACGTGCGCGCAGGCGTCCGTCTGATAGGCGTCGAGACCAAACGGGTAGGCCGAGGCGAAGGTCGCGTACAGCGGGCCCGGCTCGACGCGGCGTTCCTGGGCGGTGGTCATCGGGGCTCCCGGGGGACGAGGACCTGCAGGCCGCGGCGGACGGCCGTGCAGGTGATGGGGACGCGGCCGAACGGCTCGCCGTCGGCCGAGCCCCTCAGGTCCGGGCCGTCCACGGTGATCCGCGGCGTCCGGAACCGCTCGATGGCCGGGTGGCGCACGAAGGTTCCGGTGTACAGCCGCGGGAACAGCCGAAACAGCGTGGCCCTTCCCACGGGGTGGACGACCGTGACGTCGAGCAGCCCGTCGTCGAGGTCGACATCGGGCGCGATGCGAATGCCGCCGCCGATGATGCCGGCGTTGGCGACGACCACGAGGATCGCGTCCAGCTCGCGCATCACGCCGTCCTGGGTCAGGCGGTACCGCAACGGCCGGAAGCGGCGCAGCTCGGCGAAGACGGCGAAGGCGTAGGAGGGGGCAGCCAAGTGCAGCGGCAGGGACGCCGCACGCGCGGCCACCTTCTCGTCGAATCCGGTGGACAGGGCCGAGCCGATGTACGCGCTCGGCCCCTCGTCGAGGTCACCCTCGGCGGCCATGAGGTCGATCTTGCGGGCCTCGCCGGCAATGATGGCGTCCGCGGCGGCCTGCCACCGGTGCGGGACGCCCACGGAGCGCGCGAAGTCGTTGCCGGTGCCGGCGGGAATGATGCCGAGGGGAACGTCGGTGCGGGCGCAGGCGTTCAGTCCGGCGTGCACCATGCCGTCGCCGCCGACGACCACGAGGGCGTCATCGCCCGCGGCCACGGCCTCGCGGCACAGCCGGAGGCAGTGGTGAAAGTCGTTCGACGTGCGCGCCTCGACGGCCAGCCCCGCGGCGGCGAGACGGGCGGCGACGGGTTCGAGCAGGCGGCGGCCGCGGCCATGTCCGGCGGACGGGTTGACCACGAGGGTCACCCGCCTCATGCCGGAACCACGTCCCTTCTCCGGGCCTTGCGCCGGTCGTTGGCGCGGCAGATGAATTCGGCGGCCAGGAACAGCACCGCCATGGGGATCGCGAGCGCCATCATCGAGAACGGATCCCCGCCGGGGGTGGCGGCCGCGGCAAACACGAAGCAGCCGAAGATGACGACGCGCCGCGACTTCTGCAGCGCGGCGGACGGCAGGATGCCGATGAGGTTGAGCGCCACCACGAACACCGGCATGAGGAACCCCAACCCGAACACCAGCATGAGCTGGATGAGCAGGCTGAGGAAGTTGCCCAGGTTGAGCAGGTTCGTCACCTGGGTGGTCGTGGGGGTGAAGCTGAGGAGCACGACGACGGCCTGGGGCACCACCCAGTAGGCCACCGCGACGCCCACCAGAAACAGCGGGATCGCCGCCGAGAGAAAGGCCAGCGCCAGCTTCTTCTCCTTGGCCAGCAGCGCTGGCACGATGTAGGCCCAGACCTGGTAGATCCAGATCGGCGACGTGAGCACGAGCCCGCCCACGGCCACGATCTTCAGCGCCAACAGCAGCGGCTCGGTGACGTTGTCCAACGTCGTCATGAGGCTCAGGCCGGGGTTGGACGCCGCGAGCGTCGCTCTCGCCTGCTCGAGCGGTGCGCTGAGCAGGCCGAACAGGGTTTGGTAGAAGAAGGCGCAGAGGATCATTCCCACGCCGACCACGACCAGCGACAGCAGCAGGCGGTAGCGCAACTCCCGGAGGTGGTCCGTCAGGGACATCACCCCGTCCTTGGGGACCTCGGGGGCTTTGAGCCAGGCGAGGTTGAGCCGACGGGCCACGAGCCGTCAGATCTGGTCGGTGCGGCGTTCAGGCTGCTCGACGATCTCGGCGTCGAGCACCTCCGGGTTGACGGGATCGGCCGCGGAGGCGCCCGCGGGACGGGTGGCATCCGATTCGGCCTTGGCCCGTTCCTCATCGGCCTTGATCTGGCGCGTCTCATCCTTGAACTCGCGCAGCGCGCGGCCCGCGTTCTTGCCGGCGCCGGCGAGGCGGCTGCCGCCGAAGATGAGGAGCGCGAGGACGATCAGGATGACCCATTCCCAGCCCTGCATGTTGATCGGCATGACGAAACCCTTCTGTGGACGTCTCGAACCAGTCTAGGTGGCGGTCAGCGCGTCTTCATCCCCGTGGCTCGGCGGAGAACCGAAGCCGTCAAGGATGTCGAACAGGGCGCCCGCCTGGTCGCCCAGCGCACCGAGCGCGCCCAGCAGGACGAGCGTCTTGCGCCAGAGCCACACCGCGAACCACGCGAGCATCACGGCTCCGCCCACGGCGGCCGCCACGATCACCCACACCCAGACCACGCCGGCACCCTACTCCACGCCGGGGACAGCCCGGTGAACGGCGCTCAGGGCGTGGCGTACGCCGCCAGTGCCTCGCGGGCCGCGTCCACGGCCGACGCCGCGGCCTCGGGCGGGTCCACCCGCACCACCGCGGGACCCAGCCGCAACAGCAGGCGGCGCAACCAGCCGGGATCGGCCACCAGCAGTTCCACCCGCCACACGCCCCGCGCCAAGCGACGGATGGATCGCGTCGGGTGATACTCGGTGATCCAGTGGCCGGCGGGCAGCAGGTCCAGGGTTACGGGAACGGCGTTCGGGCGCTCGTCGAGCCACCCGGACGCCAGCGCCGGGGCCGCGCCGTGATCGTCCACGGCTTCGTCTCTCACCCGGACGCCGGCGACCCGATCGAGCCGGTAGGTGCGCCAGGCGGCCCGCTCGTGCGCCCACGCGACGAGGTAGCCGTACCCGTCGCGGGTGGCGAGCCGGACGGGGTCGACCCGCGGGGTGGTGGCGGTGCCGCGCGAGGCGCCGTGGTAGGTGAGATCCACCGCGCGGCCGGCCTCGATGGCCTCGGACAGTTGGTCCCGGATCGCCTCCTCCCCCGCCTGGACGCGGACGTCCACCCGGTCGGCCCCACCGAATAGTCCCTCGAGTTTGGCCCGCGCGCTGCGCACCGAGCCGGCCAGCTCGGCGTCCGCCATCTCCTCCAGCGCCCGCAGCGCCACGACGAGGGTCATCGCCTCCTCCATCGTGAAGCGGAGCGGCCGTGCGAGGAATTCGGCGTTGGAAAGCCGGATGGTGCCGTTCTCGAGGGCGTCCATGTCGACCTCGATGAGGTCGCCCGGCATCCCGCCGGGCAGGCCGCAGAACCAGAGCACGTTGAGGTCGGCCATCAGCTGCTTGGTCGTCACGCCGAAGGTGGCGGCCGTGGCGGCCAGGTCGGCGTCCGGGTGGGCCTGCAGGTAGGGCACCAGGGCGAGCAGCCGCGGCACCTGCGAGGCCGAGGTCATGCCCATGCCGCCACCGCCTCGAGGTGGCCGCGGACCTCCCGGACCAGCGATGCCGGTGCGAGGACGATGACGTCGGCGCCGTACCAGGCGAGATCGCCCGCGGCGCCCCGGCTGAGCTCGATCCGCCAGATGGAGAATCCGTCCGGCACGATCGCGACGTGCTCGACGGGGTCGGCTGGATCGGCTGGGCTGCCCGGATCGGCCGGCTCGGCGAACCGGATCAGATCGCCGGCCGTGCCGTCGCGCACGGCGATGAGGGCGGCGGCGTCCCGGGGGGCCTCCAGCGAGGCGAGGTGTTCGGTGACGACGTGGGGGGCCGGCAGCGCGATGGTGGCGGGCTCGCCGTCGAAGCGCGCCTCGCTCTCCAGGCGGGACAGCTTGAACGAGCGCCCCTCGCCGCGGGTGCGGTCGAGGCCGATGAGGTACCAGGCACCGTTGCGGGAGGTGAGCCGCCAGGGCTCGACGACGCGGTCTCGCTGGCGGTAACGAAAGGCGACGGGGCGCTGCTCGAGCGTGGCCTGCCACAGCACCTCGAAGCCCGGCTCGTGGGCGCCGACCGACGGGGCAAAGCCGGCGACACGGCTGGCGTCCGGGTCGAGCCCGGAGGCGCGGAGCTTCGCGACGGCGCTGGTCGCGTGGTCGGCCAGTCGGGCCGAATCCCACACCCCGGCGGCCACGCCGAGGGCGGCCAACTCCCCCGCATCGAATTCCAGCGGGGGCAGCTCGAAATCACGGCGGCGGATCCGATAGCCGACGTCGTCGGGGAACAGCGGATCGTTGCTGCCCGTTTCCACGGGGACGCCGAGCGCACGGAGCTCCTCCTTGTCGCGCTCGAAGGTGCGCTCGAACGCGGCCTGCCCCAGGCCCTGGTAGCCCTCCACCAGTTCGCGGATCTGTTCGCGCTCCACGAACCGGCGCGCCATGAGCAGGCAGATCGTGAGGTTCATGATCCGCTCCGACTTGCGCGCTGACACGCTGACGAGGCTACCGGGGACATCGCAGTCTGCCCGTCCGGCCCGCCGGGCGACGCCGATCGTGACGAAAGGGCTGCACTCGATTCCGGCTTTGTTGCGCACCCGCGCTCAGCGCGGGAGTGAGTGGCCACTCACTGCAGCCTTTTCGTCGCGGTCCAGGCAGCTCGAACCAGCCCCGATCCACTTCGCTCCTCTCCCACAGCTGTGCTCCTCCTGCAGGCGGAGCACAGCTGCGGGAGAGGAGGGAAGTGCCGCGCGAGAGGAGCACAGCTGCGGGAGAGGAGCGCAGCCGCGGGAGAGGAGCCTAATCCATCGACAAGCCGTGCTCCGCGCGGTAGGCGGCCACGACCTCGGGCCGCAAGCGCCCGCGGTCCGACACCGACCAGCCGGACGCCAGCGCCCAGGCCC
>JAKDIK010000210.1 GCA_030450535.1 Propionibacteriaceae bacterium | reverse complement strand
CCGTGGATGACCTGTTGAACCCCTTCGCAGCACTTGCCTCCGCCGCCGGCAAGGTCGTCGCCGACGCGTGGACCGCCGCGATGCTCGGCCTGTGGAACGCCGGCCTGTGGCTGCTCCGACTCGCCCTCACCTTCCTGGACTTCCTGCTCACCCCGGACCTGAGCGAGGACGGGCCCGGCGCCTGGCTGTACCAAGTCATGTTCTGGATCGCCGCCGCCCTGCTCGTGATCATGCTGCTGGTCCAACTTGGGGTCGCCGTCGCCAAGCGCGACGGCCAAGGCCTCGCCCGGGTCGCGCTCGGCTTGGGCCAGTTCGTGGTCGTCTGGGCCGGCTGGATCGTCTACGGCGTCACCATCGTCACTGCCGCCGGCGGCCTCACCCGCGCCCTCATGCAAGGACTGCTCAACGTCACCAGCTGGACCGCCTGGCAACCGTGGGAACCCTTCACCCCCGCCGACATCACTGACGGCACCGTCGCCACCGTCCTCGGCCTCATGGGCCTGCTGCTCTGGCTGGCCGCCATCGGCCACTTCCTGATCATGCTGGTCCGCTCCGCCGCGCTGATGGTGCTGGTGGCCACCACCCCGATCGCCGCGGCCGGCCTGGTCTCCGAAGCAGGCAGGTCCTGGTTCTGGAAGAGCCTGCGCTGGTTCCACGCGGCCGCCCTCTCCCCGGTGGTGATGGTCCTGGTACTCGGCGTCGGCGTCCAATACACCACCGGCGTCGCCAACGGCCTCACCGGAGTCCAGGGCGCCATCGGCACCGCCGTCCCCGGCGTCCTGCTCATCTGCATCGCCACCATCTCCCCGCTGGCCCTGTTCAAACTGCTCGCCTTCGTCGACCCCGCCACCACCTCGGGAGCCTCCCTGCGGACATCCATGGCCGCCGTGGGCGGACTCCAAGGGCTCCTCACCGGCAGCGCCGGCAGCGGTGGTGGTGGTAGGGCGGCCGCCACCGACGATCAAGGGCGCAGTGCCGGCGAAGACAGCGCCGGGGACGCAACCACCGGACGCTTCAACACCGCTGTCGCCGGCGGACTCAGCCAACTGGGACCGATCGGCCAAGTCGCCTCCACCGGCTTGGGCCTGATCGCTGGCCTCGGCGCCGCCGGGGCCTCCCTCGGCGCCGACCTCACCAACCAGATGGGGGTCGGCCACAACACCTACCCGCCTGACTTCAGCCGCGCCGGACGCCGCGCCACCCACGACCGCCAGCAGTCCAGCGACCCCGGCGGCGACCCAACCCCGAACAACACCGGCAACCCGAACGACTCGGGACGAACCCCGGACGCCGACCCACCCGTCTTCGGCGGTTCGGACGCCGCCCCGTTCGCGTCCCCGTCCATCAACGGCGGCACCGGCCAGCCCCCCGCCTCACCCGCGCCCGCGGCTCCCGCCGCTGGCACCGGAGCTGCACCAGCAGGCGCCGGCGTTGCGGCCGGTCAGGTCAGCGCCAGCGAAGCCGCCGTCCTCGTCGTCTGAACCCCTACCTCGAAGGAGCACCCCTGTGGCTGTCTACTCCGACTACGCCAAGGACCGCATCGGCTGGTTCTTCGGCCTCACCGGCTGGCAACTCGGCACCCTCGCCCTGACGAGCCTGCCCGTGTTCTGGGCGATCAACACCCAACACTGGCCCCTGGTTGGCACTCTCGCGCTCGCCTGGGCGCTCCTCGCCGCCCTCGTGGTCGTCCCGGTCCGCGGCCGCTCCGCCACCGGCTGGCTGCTGGCCACCGGCAAGTACGCGGTCGGCACCCTGACCGGCTGGACCCGGTTCCGATCCCATGCCGCGGCCGGTCGCGCCGAGGACCTCGCCCAGGCTGACCTGCCCGGCGTCCTCGACGGCATCACCATCCACGACGGCCCACCGCAGGGACCCACCCTCGCCCGCGCCGCCATCATCCAGGACAAGGCGGCCCGCACCTGGGCGGTCACCTGCTCGATCACCCACCCCGGAATCGGACTCGCCGACGCAGACACACGGGCCCGGCAGGGCGCCGGGCTCGCCGACCTCCTCGACGTGTGCGCCCGTACCGAACTCATCGACGAACTCCTGATCCTCGTCCGGACCGTCCCTGACGACGGCGCCGAACGCGACCTGTGGATCCGCCAGCACCGGCGTCCCACCAGCCCATCGCTGGCCACCCAAGTGAACGACGACCTGGCCGCCACCCTGGCCCGCGCGTCGGTCCGCACCGAAGCCTTCGTCACGATCGTGGTCCCCGAAACCAGACTCGGTCGGGAGGCCAGGGAGGCAGGCGGCGGCCTCGAGGGCCGAGCCCGCGTCCTGTACTCGCTGATGGGCGAGGTTGAGGCCCAACTCCGCGGCGGGCTGAATGCCACCGACGTCAGCTGGCTCACCAGCCCGCAGCTCGCGCTCGCGGTCCGCACCGGGTTCGCCCCCGGCGACCGCGCCGGCATCATCGAGGCCCTCGCCGAACGCGAGACGAACCCAACAGTGAACGCCGACGTCCCCTGGGCACACGCCGGACCCTCCGGCGCCGACCCCGCCCCCCGTCACTACTCCCACGACGCCTGGAACTCGGTCTCGGCAACGATCAAGCTGCCCGACAAGGGCGCCGCCCTCGGCGCGCTCGCCCCCGTCCTTGTGCCCAGCGAACCCGGCGAACGCCGCAGCCTCGTGGTCGCGTTCCCGCTGCTGCGCCAGACCACCGCCGACCGGCAGTCCGCCAACGCCGAGTGGGCCGCGGACATGGGCGCCAGCCTCCGCGCCAAGGCCGGGGTCAAGATGCGCGCCCGCCAACGCGCGGACGCCGCCAAGACCTACCACCTCGACGACAAGCTCGCCCGCGGCCACGCCCTTACCCGCCCCTACGCCGTCGCCACCGTCACCGTCGCCAAGACCACCCGTATCAGCGAGTACGGCCGCAAACTCGACGCCGCCATCCGCCGCGCCGGCTACGCCCCGCTCCGCCTGGACCTCGCCCAAGACGCCGCCTTCGCGGCCTCCACCCTCCCCCTCGGAGTCAGCCTCACCCGCCGGAGCGACGCATGAACGCCTCCCGCGGTCGGGACACCGCCCGCCTGCTCGCCGACTTCGGCCACCAACTCCCCACCCTCGACAAGCCCGCGCCGCCGGTGAGGGAGGCACGGTTCTTTCCGCCCACCCCGCGCCGTGGCGTCCAACAGCGTGGACGCGGCTGGGCGCCGGCGTCCGCGCCGGTGTCGGTGTGGCGGATGACCTCCGACCAGGCACCGGTGTTGTGGCCGCTGATCGCCGCCCCCGGCCTGCCACCCACCGGCGCCCAGATGGGCATCGACCACCTCTCCGGGGGCTCGTTCTACGCCGACCCCAACGGGTGGGTCCTCGACGACGCGATCCCCGTCACGAACCCGAACATCTTCGCGTTCGGGAAACCCGGACGCGGGAAGTCCGGCACGGTGAAGGCCTTCTGCCTGCGGATGATGGACTTCGGCTACCGCACCCTGATCCTCGGCGACCCCAAGGACGAGTATGAAAAGCTCTGCCGCGCGTTGGGCGTCCAGCCTTTCGCGATCGGCCACGGGCTCGGCGCCCGCATCAACCCCCTCGCGTTCGGGCCGTTGGCCCACGGCTGGGCCGACCTCCCGGCCGCTGAAGCCCAACGCCGGGCGGCGATCGTGTTCGGACGCTGGCTCACCCTCGTCCGCGGCCTCGTCGGCTCCCAGCGGCTCGGCGAGGCCCGCGTCCCCTTCGGACCCACCGACGAAGTCGTCGTCAAGACCGCCCTCGCGCACCTCACCGGCTACACCGCCGGCAACACGCGGCTGACCGAAACCACGATCCCGCAGCTGTGGCGCCTCCTCGACCAGCCCACCGCGGAGCTCGTCACCGAATGCCGGTATGCCACCGAACGCCAGTTCCTCGACGAGACCCGTCTGCTGCGGGACGCCCTGGGCCAGCTCGTGTCCGGGGCGCTGGCCGGGCTGTTCGACGACCACACCACCATCGCCGTCGACTGGACCGCCCCGATCCAGTCGCTGTCGCTGTCCCGGCTTGAAGCCTTGGGGGACGAGGCCGTCGGGATCGCCCTCACGTGCCTCAACAGCTGGGGACGCGGCATGCGCGAGCTCGCCGCCCCCGGCGACCTGCGCATCGTGGTCCGAGACGAGTCGTGGAAGCAACTCAGGCTCGGTCCGGACGCCGTGAAGAGCTTCGACGCGGACCTGCGGCTCTCCCGGCGGGACGGCGACATCCAGTTCGCCGTCGCCCACAAACCCTCCGACCTGTTGTCGGCCGGGGACGCCGGCTCGCAGGCGACCGCGATCGCCAAGGACCTGCTCCACCTGGCAGACATCAAAATCCTCCACGGACAGGACCAAGCCGTCGGCGAAGAACTCGAACGTCTCCTCGGGCTCGGCCCCATCGCCCAGGACCTCGTCACCGGCTGGGCCATGCAGGGCAAGGGCCGCGCCCTGTGGTGCGTCGGCGACCGTCAGTACAAGGTCGCAACCATCCTCCACCCGGCCGAGGCCGCCCTCGCCTACACCAACGACGCGCTGGACTCAGCGCGATGAGGAGCGAACATGAACCCGCTGGCCTGGGTGCTCGCACCCGTCTTGGCGTTCCTGCTCGGCGTCCCCCTCGGCTCCGCCCTGATCATCGCCACCGTCGCCACCCCCGTCGCAGGCTCCCTCAACGCCAACCCATGCGCCACCGTCGGCGCAGACGGGACCCTCGGCATTCTCGAGCCGCTACCAACCCCGGGCGAGGAGCGCCGCGCCAGCCTCACCAACCCACCCGCCGACATCCCCGCGACGATCCTGACGCTCTACCAAGAGGCGGCCTCCGCCCACGGGCTGCCGTGGCCGCTCCTCGCGGGCGTCGGCATGGCTGAAACCAACCACGGACGCCTCACCGCCACCTCCTCGGCCGGAGCCAGAGGACTTATGCAGTTCCTGCCCGCCACCTTCGCGGCCTACGGTATCGAGGGAAACGGCGACGGCCGCGCCGACATCCTCAACGACGCCGACAGCATCCACTCCGCCGCCAACTACCTCGCCGCCCTCGGCGCGGCGGACGGGGACGACGGTGTCCGACGGGCCCTGTTCGGCTACAAC
>JAKDIK010000209.1 GCA_030450535.1 Propionibacteriaceae bacterium | reverse complement strand
GGCGCCCGGGGGGGGGTCCCCCCCCGGGGCCGCCGGGGCCCCGCCTGCCCTACCCCACGGGCCCGTCACCTCGGGCCCGAGCGCTAGGTCAGTGCACGTTGCGATAGGCAAGAGGTGTTGGGGCCGGGCTGCGGCGGGGCGCGCCGGGGTCCCCTCAGCTGACCGGGAGCCCCGGCCAGCGCTCCACGAGGCCACCCCAGCGCGGGACGTCCGTGGCGGCGTCCGCGAGGGCCTCGAGAAGTGGCGGGCGGGTCGCGTTCGGTCCGAACGCGAAGGCCCGTCCGAGAATGGGCATCGTGGCCGCCTCCACGCGGGCGATGAGCGCGCGTGCCTGGGTCGGTTCGCCGGGGCGGGGAACCTCGAACCACGGCGCGGCCGGGGTCGGGACAGGCGTGGGGGTGGGCCCCAGCGCGTCGGTGAGAGCGTCCCGGTGGCCGAACCACGCGTCGATCCGGGCCCGCGCCGCGGCGACCTCGTCGGCGCCCAGACCGGGCGTCCCGGCGGCGAGCTCGATGCCGTGGACAGCCTCACCAAGGGCGTCGAGCGCTGCTTGGAGGGCGGCGTCCGGCGCCTGCTCGGCCGCGTCCAGGACGCTGCGCGCCGGTTCGCGATGCGCGGTCGGATCGTCGAACTGCGCAGCCGTCGCCCGCGTCCAGGCGGTCATCGCCGCCCACAGCAAGGGGTGTGCAGCGGTTCCGGCCAGGGCCTGAGCCGAGAAGGCCTCGCCGGCGGTGAGTAACGCGCCGTGAAGCGCTGAGAGGGCCGCTGCGTCCGGCGCCTCTGGACGCTGCTCGGACGGCCCTGCACCCGGGGACGCCACGGGCACCGACACCGCGGCGCACTGGTCGGCGGTGACGCCGAGCGCCCAGGCGAGCAGCCCGGCGTGCGGATCGGGCCACGGCACGGCCGTCGCGGATTCCAGGTCCGCGCGCAGCGTCGCCAGCGCGGACTGGCCCGGTAGGGGAGTGCTCGCGGGCGATGGCGCCAGCGTCGGGGCGGCCGGGGGCACGAGCGCGCAGCCGGGCAGGGCGAGGCCGGCCGCGCCGGCGAGTCCGGCGCCCAGGAACCTCCTCCGGCCGAGCACGCCACGAGGGTAGCCGACCGTCGGACCCGTTGGCCGCGGTGGGTATGCTTGCCGCGAGCCGGGCGCCCTGCGGGCGCCGGCGACAACTGCACGGCACAACAGGATCGGAGCCCCCATGAACACCTCTGCCATCGCTGATGTGGTCGGGCCCGCCGTCGAGCAGAGCGGCCTCGAGATCGACCGCATCGAGATCACCCGCGCCGGCAAGCGTTCCGTGCTGCGCGTCCACCTCGACGGCGACGGGCCGGACGGCCGCGGCCCCAGCCTCGACGAGATCGCCGACGCGACCCGCGCCATCTCCGCAGCCCTGGACGCATCGCCCGCGACCGGGGAGGCGCCCTACACCCTCGAGGTGAGCAGCCGCGGCGTCACGCGTCCGCTGACCGAGGCCAAGCACTTCCGCCGCAACACCGGACGCCTCGTCGCGCTTACCCTGGCTGACGACAAGGTCACCGGCCGCATCACGGGTGTCGGCGATGACATGGTCAGGATCGATGTGGACGGGGCCGCGCGCGACATCGCGCTCGCCGACGTCCGCAAGGCGGTCGTGCAGGTCGAGCTCCGCAAGGACGTCGACGCCCCTGACGACGCCGATGCTGCCGATGACGCGGACGCCCCTGACGACGACAAGGAGTGATGATGGACATCGACATGACCGCGCTGCGGGCTCTGGAGCGCGACAAGGACATCAGCATGAACGTGCTGGTGGACGCCCTTGAGGAGGCGTTGCTCAACGCCTACGAGAAATCGGCTCATCCCGTGGACGGGGCGCGCGTCAGCCTCGACCGCAAGACCGGCCGCGTCTCGGTGATGGCCCCCGAGCTGGACGACGAGGGCGAGGTCGTCGGCTGGTATCCCGACACCCCCGAGGGCTTCGGACGCGTCGCCGCCGCGACCGCCCGGCAGGTCATCTTCCAGCGGCTGCGCGAGGCCGAGGACGAGCAGAAGTTCGGCCACTTCTCCGCCCGCGAGGGCGACATCGTGACCGGGGTCGTCCAAGCCGATCGGGATTCGCGGACCGTCCGGGTCGACCTCGGCCCGCTCGAGGCGATCATGCCGCTCGCCGAGCAGGTGCCGAACGAGACCTACCGCCACGGGCTGCGCCTCAAGGTGTACGTGGTGTCGGTGCGCCGGGAACTGCGCGGCCCGCAGGTTGTGGTGTCGCGCACGCACCCGAACCTCGTGCAGCGGCTGTTCCGGCTGGAGGCCCCCGAGATCGCCTCGGGCGTCGTCGAGATCAAGGCGATCGCGCGCGAGGCCGGCTACCGCACCAAGATCGCCGTGGTCAGCCACGAGCCGAACGTCTCGGCGAAGGGCGCGTGCATCGGGCCGATGGGGCAGCGCGTCCGCACCGTGATGAACGAGTTGAACGGCGAGAAGATCGACATCATCGACTGGTCCGAGGACGGGACGAAGTTCGTCGCCGAGGCGCTGAGCCCCGCCAAGGTCAGTGAGGTCATCGTGACCGACAAGCTGGCCAAGGCCGCGCGCGTCATCGTCCCGGACTACCAGCTCAGCCTGGCCATCGGTCGTGAGGGGCAGAACGCCCGCCTCGCCGCCCGCCTGACCGGCTGGCGCATCGACATCCGGCCGGACACGCAGGCCGACTGACGCCCGTTGACGCCCGTTGACGCCTGCGGGTGAGCCGGTGCGGGGTCCCGCCCCGGGCAGTCGAGCCCGGCACGGGACCCCCCGCGCTCAGCGGCCCCCCCGGCCACCGTCGTAGCCGATGACGCCCGCGTCTGCCGCCTTGGCCACGGCGTCGGCCTCGGCCCGGGTGAGCGTGCCGTCGGTGACCGCCTGGTCGAGCTTCGCGGCGAACGCAGTCCTGCGATCGGCGTCCCGGTCGGCCCGAATCTCGGTCAGCGCGGTCGTCACCTGCTCGGTGCTCACGCCCAGCTCGGACGCCAACGCCTCGGCCATGGCCTGCTGCTGGGTCGCCCGGTCCGGACGGGCGCCCTCCGGATCCGTGCCGTCCTGCCGCTGGGCGTGCAGGGTGTCGCGCACGGTATCGAGCGCGCCCTGGACGGTCGCCTCGTCGAGCCCCAGCTTCTCGGCCAGGGCCGCCGCATCGACGCCGCCGCCGCGCTGGCCATGATCACCGCCCTTGCCCCGCCCGTCGCGCTGCCCGCTGTCGGGGGCCGCGGTGCCGGACGCCGTGGGCGTCGGGGTGGCGGTGGGGTCAGCCTGCGCGAGCGAGGCGCCCGCGATGCCTCCCACCGCGAGGGTGCCCGCGGCGATGCCGAGCCCGACCTTGTGGATTGTCTTCATGATGGTCCTTTCGGTGTGGGTTGTTGCTCCAGTGGAGCCGATGGTGTTGGCAGGACCCTCGGGCTGACCTGTCCAGAACCTGTGAGCAGGTGCTGACCGGAACGGTCGCCGAGGGTGCCTCCCGGTCAGGCGTTCGTGCCCGTCGAGCTGTTCGCCGAGGAGCCTGCGTTCCCCGACGCGTCGCTGTGCCTGCCCCCGCCCGGCCCGCCGGCCGGGTGGATGCTCTCCAACGCCTGCGTGACCGTGGCCTCGTCGATGCCCAGCTTTTGGGCGATGGCGGACGCCAGCGCGGCGTCCAACCCCTGACGGTCGGGGCGCTGGCCCTCGGTCGGCGGGGTCTGGCTGCTCATCGCCTCGTCGATGGCCGCCTCGATGGTGGCCTCATCCGCGTTCAGCGCGGTGGCGAGATGCGCGGCCAGGTCGCCCATGCCGCCGCCGCGTCCGCCCCGGCCGCCTGCACCGTCCGGCGCGGTGCCGTTGGACGCAGCGCCGTCGGCCGTCGTCCCACGCGAGTCAGCCCCGCCTGGGTCCGCGCTGTCGGTGCTCGTGCCGCCGGCTTCCTGGTTCGTGGTCGCGCCGCCGTTCGCGGGCGTGGACGCCGTGCTGGCGGTGGTCTGCGTCAGCTCGGCGGCGTTCGTGATGCCGACCGCTGCGCCGACGCCGAGGACCAGGGCGCCCGCGCCGAGACCGATCTTCTGGAGGGTCTTCATGGTGGGTGTTTCCTCTCGATGGGTGGGCCAGGTGGGCCCGCTTCGGACTCCATGAAGCCGGGTCGCACTGTTGGGGCGCCCAGACGAACCTGTCGGTTTGCTGGGGGTCCTAGGCTGGGGCGGTGCCGATTCGAACCTGTGTGGGCTGCCGTCGCACCGACGAGCAAACGGCGCTGGTGCGCCTGGCGTGCGGCCCGGACGGCCTCGTCGTCGACCGGTTCGCCCCCGGACGCGGCGCGTGGCTGCATCCCGGCTGCGGCGCCCTGGCGCTGCGGCGACGCGCCCTCGGCAGGGCGTTGCGGGCCGAACTCGGCGACCCCGCGCGCGTCGCGGAGACCCTCGCCGCCATCGACGCGGGGGCAGCCGCTTGGGCAAACGGGCTTGGGTCGGAGTAGACTGGCCAGTGCGCTTCGCGCGTCTTGCGCGAAAACGACCAGCACAACCAGAAGGTGGGCTAACGCTCATGACCACTCGATGAGAAACCAGAAATGAGCAACAACGTCTAGCTGGCCTGCGCATCCGCGGGCCTGAAGGAGAGTAGTGGCCAAGGTCCGCGTCTATGAACTCGCGAAGGAGTTCGGACTCGAAAGCAAGGATGTCCTCAAGACACTCCAGGGCATGGGCGAATACGTCCGGTCCGCCTCGTCGACGATCGAACCCCCGGTCGTCCGGCGTCTTACCGAAAAGCTGAAGGGCGACGCTGCGGCGTCCGCCCCGGCTGCCGCGCCCGCGGCCAAGCAAACCCCCGCCCCGGGACCTCGCTCGGCCGCTCCCGCGACGACGCCGACGACGGACGCCCCCGCGCCCTCGCCGGCCCCGGCCCGCTGCGGACCGCCGCCTTCCATCTGTTGCCGGCCTTCGAATGGGGCACCGCGACGATCGCCACCCGACCGCGCGATCGGCGCTGCGCCGACGCCCTCACGGCGATCGGCGAGACGCTGACCACCGCCCTCCTGCGCCGCCCCGATGTCCTGGTGCTCAATCGCTTCGGCCGCGCCGA
>JAKDIK010000037.1 GCA_030450535.1 Propionibacteriaceae bacterium | reverse complement strand
CTAGCACGCCGCCCTCTCAAGGCGGTAGCGCGGGTTCGAATCCCGTCGGGGCTACAAGGTGAAACCCCTTGTCAGAGGCAACTCTGGCAAGGGGTTTTCTTCCGTCCGAAGCGGACGCCGGGCCTTACGAACACACGGTGGACACATTTGCCGCGCGATGACGTGCGCTGAAGGGGCAAGCTCTGCGGCGATCTCGTCCCTCCAGAAGGCGCCCGTGCTGATTCCCGCACTGCCGCCGTGCGGCCAACGACGCCGCCGTGACCTTCGCCTGATCGTCTGCCGCCGGGCTCGACGAGGAGTGGTGCGGATCTATGCGGATGGGGGATCGGACACGTCGGCGTCCAGCGGGAACAGCATGGCCGCCGCGCTCGTGGCGAGGAGGTAGGTGGGGGCGAGCGCGTCCAACTCGGGGTCCGGGGCCGAGATCTGGTGCAGCAGCATGCCTGAGACCAGCGCCAGCACCATGCGGGCCCCGGCCCGGGGATCGTCCGACGGCAGCGACGCGGCCGTCGCCTCGATGAATCGCTCCCGCCCGCGGCGGATCGCGTCCTGCAGGGCCGGATGCCGCCCGGCGTGGAGGTACAGCTCGAAGCGGGCCCGCACCAGCTCCGGCCGCGCCATCGCTGCGGACCATGCCTCCCGGGCGGCCGCCCACACCGCGTCCGGCACCGTCCCCGTCGCGGCGGCCTCGGCCTGCTGGGCGGGCGTGACGTGCATGACGGCGTCGATCTCCACGTCGGCCATGTGACCCACCACGGCGTCGATCAGTCCGTCCAGGCATCCGAAGTGGTACTTGACCAAGCCCTGGCTGACGTGGGCGCGCTGCTCGACCCGGCGGTGGGTCAGGCCGCGCATCCCCTCGTCGGCCAGCTGCCCGATCGCCGCCTCAATGAGGCGGGCGCGCATAGAGCTCGCGGCCTCGCGCCGCGCGCTCCCAGGCGTGTTGACCATGGCCAGAACCTCCCTTTGGCCGAGTCTAGTTCACTCCACGAGTGTGGAGTAGGTTGGGGTCATGGTCGTTCGACACGCACTGCCCGAGTGGATTCTTCGCAGGTCCCGCCGCGTCGGCCCCTTCGCCAGGGGTTGGCTCGGCCAGTCGTACGCCTACCTCGTCGGCCCCGAGGCCAACAACTTCGTCTTCGCCCACGATTCGCACTTCAGCCACTTCGAGGCGATGCGGGCACTGATCCCCGTGGACGGGCCCACGTCGGTGGTGGTCTCCGATCCCCCAGAGCACGCGCGCCGGCGTTCCCTGATCCGTCCGGGCCTGCATCACAAGCAGGTCGCCGGATACGTCGACACCATGGCCCGCACCGCGTCCGAGGCCCTGGCCGGCGAGGAGCCGGGACAGCCGTTCGACGCCCACGAATTGTTCCGCACTGTGATTCGTCGTTCGACCATGCGCTGCCTGTTCGGTGAGCGGGTCGCGACCCATGCCGATGCAGTCGGGGATGCGTTGCAGCCGCTCATCGACCTGACGTCGGTGCCGCCGCAGCTTCTAGCCGTGCATCAGCGCCTCAACACGGGGCGTTGGCGACGCGCGATGGCCGCCCGCTCGGAGGTGGACGCGTTCGTGTTCGCCGAGATTGACCGGCTCGCCGCCCAGCCGGACCAAGACGAGTCGCAGGTGCTGTCGGTGCTGGTGCACGGCCGCGATGGGTCGGGCTCCGAGCTCAGCCGGGAAGAGGTTCGCGACCAGGTGATCACGCTGATCGCGGCGGGCTACGAGACGACGTCGGCTGCGATGGGGTGGGCGCTCTACGGGCTTGGCGGGCGCCCCGACGCCTTGGCAGCCGCGCGCGCAGAGACCTTGGCGGTGACGGACGGCCAGCCCGTCACCGCCGACATGCTCCCTCGGCTCCGCTGGGTGTCGGCCGTGATCGACGAGTCGTTGCGCCTCTACCCGCCGGCGGCCATCGTGCCGCGGCATGTCGTGCGGGAGCTCACGTTCCGAGGGCATCACATCAAGCCGGGAACGATGGTCATCTATTCGCCCTATGCGACGCACCGGATGCCAGAGGTCTTCGACCGGCCCGAGGAGTTCCGCCCCGAGCGCTGGCTCGACGGGCTGAAGCCGGACCAAGGTGAATTCGTGCCGTTCGGAGGCGGCGCCCACCGCTGCCTGGGGTCGGTGATGGCCACCACGGAGCTGACCGTCATGCTGGCGACCCTTCTGGCCCGCGGCTCCTACCGGTTGGAGCCGCAACGCGTCCGCGCCGTCGGGCTGACCTCCATGCACCCGCGCGACGGGATCAGGCTGACGCTGAGCGCCTGAGCCGGCTGCATGCCGTCATAGGATGCGTCCATGACGCGCCGCGCGTGGATCCTGGCCCGCGACACCCCATTGACCAAGGCACTGCCGGGCTCCCAGTTCGTCGAGTATCACTGCAGCGCCGTCGACGGCGGCCCCGAGCGTGCGTTCGAAGCCTTCCATCGGCTCACCTGGAGCGACCTTCGGATCGGGCGGATCATGCTCAGCATCCGCGGGTTCGGCCTGATCGGCGAGGCGCTCCGACGCCCGATCGTGACCCCGCCCAGCCCGGCTGCACCCGTCCACGAGGTTCCGCCGCGATACACGACGAGCGCGATGATCGGCAAACCGTGGATGCCCGTTCCGGCGTCTCGTCCGGTGACGTCGCTGGATGACGTACGGGTCTTCGACGAGCCGGGGTGGCTGAAGTACGGCATGGAGTGGTCCTTCACCGGCACCGACGACGGGCGCACCTTCGTCGAGACCGTCACCCTCTGCGAAGCCACCTCGCGCAGCGCCCAACTGCTGTTCGGGGCGTACTGGGCCGTGATCCGCCTGGGCAGCGCCTCAATTCGGCGAGAGCTGCTGCACGCGATCGCCGTCGCTGTGGGGTCAGGAGGCGTATCCGCCATTGGAGCTGAAGGCGCCCGCTCTCATTGACTCTGGTCAGGAACCATCCGTTGGTCGACGTGGCCCCACGGCACCATGCGCCTGGGCAGGCTCGCTGCCCTCGTCTTCGTTGATCTGAACAGGTGGCTCAGGCGGCCTCGATGTGGCTATCGTGTTGACCCTGTCACGGTGTCAGGCCGCATGATGGCTTTCATGGCCGAGACCACGAATCTCATGACGATTGGCGAGTTCAGTTCCTTGACGCGCCTGTCCGTTCGCATGCTGCGTCACTACGACTCCCACGGCGTCCTGGTGCCAGCTGAGGTCGACTCGTGGAGCGGATACCGTCGCTATGCGACGCACCAGCTGCGTGCCGCCGCGGACATCCGTAACCTGCGTGACGTGGGGTTCGGCGTCTCCGCCATTGCAGCTCTGCTCGCGGCCCGGGGGACCCCGGCCTGGTCTGAAGCTCTGGGACTCCAGCGCGAAGCCTTGGTCGATCAACACCGCGCAGTCCAGACGCAGATGGCTCTCATCACCCGACTCATCGAAGGAGACACCAGCATGTCCATCACCGTCGAACGCCGAACCATTCCCGCCATGACCGTCGTGGCACTGAGAGACATCATCCCGACCTACGCCGACGAGCACCTGCTTTGGACGCGAATGATGCCCGAACTCGCACGGCAGCAGATCACCCCGACCGGTCCATGCGGGGTCATCGAGCACGACGATGAATACACCGAGCAGGACGTTGACGTGGAGATCTTCCTCCCGGTCGCGTCTGGGGCCACGGCAACCGCGCCGCTGGCCGTCCATGATCTGCGTGAGCGGGTGTGCTTGGTCGCCCGCGTGGTCGGTTCGTACGACCAGATCTCGCAGGCCCATGATGTGCTCGCCGAGCACCTCGCCGAAGAAGGGTTGGCTCCCCTGCGCAACGGTATGTTGGCGGCGCGCCACTTCAACCTCTACCTCACTACTCCCGATGAGGTGCCTGAGGAGGAACTCGTGACCGAGGTCTTCGTCCCGCTGGAGGCTTAGTCCGGCTTGGTCCACGTGAGGGTGCAGCGGTAGGAGAAGCGTCGTCGGACTCCGCTGCGGGGCAAACTCTGCGCCGGCGCCCTCCCGGATTTCGGTGAGAGACTCGCCACGGCGGGCGATCGTCTTGTCCGGATAGTTCGACTCCTGGTGCAGCTTGCTCATGAGGCGGAGGGCATGTGAGGGACTGTCCCGGAAGTCAGCGAGCCTGCCAGGGGTCGATCAGCCCGACGCCGGTATCGCCGAGTGCTGAACGTTCCGGGTGGCGACGGCGAAGCCATGCGCCGCGGCGGTCGCGGCCATATCTGCGTACCGGCGTGCGGCCTCCTGATCGAATGGGAGCACCCGGCCGGAGAACAGCGCCAGCAGCCGGTCGAGCGCCCCCGCGGGCCGGCCCTTCCTCGCTCCGACATCCGCAGCGCACGGTGCAACTCGTCGGGAGCGTTCCGAACGGTCAGGACGGCCGTCGCTCCACCTCCCACATCACCCACGGCATTCGATCCGATTGCGGTCATGGAGTCGGTCCAGGGCCGCCCACGTGCCCCCGAGAACGCCGATGAGCGCAACTCACTGGAAACATCGAGTGGGTAGACGGTCCCGATGTTTCCAGTGAGTGACTTCGAGCGCACCGACATGGTCGAGCACTTCGTTGGCCAGCCGCGAGTGGGTGCAGAGCTACGGATTCCGCTGCGCGAAGCCGGCGGTGCTGTTCGGCGACGTCGCGCGGCGCATCACAGTTGCGGCGCTGCCGATGACGCGGACGATTCGTTCCCGCCACGCCGTGCGTGCGGCGTTGGCGGCGATCAGGGCGTCCGTGCGCGGCAGGCTGTCGGCGGTCGTGGTGGGATTGGTGGTCGTCGATGCGCTCCTTGCTCGGGTGTGGTCTGGTCGAGGCAGCAGGCGGCCTGACTCGGCGTGCCTTCCCCGAAAGGGGCTGGATTCCGACGGTCCGCATGGGGCGCCTCACCGTTGCGGCACGGTGTGGATTCCCACCACGTTCCCCTGCCCGGGCCGGGATCCGAACCCCGGTACCTCGGGAACGACGGCTTGCGTCGCGCCGGGCAGGACCATGCCCGAGAGCAGCACGCCGGGGAAACCGGTCAGTGGTTGCGCGCCCGGTCCTCGGTCCGTTCCTGGGTCGGCTACCGGTCTGCGTCCGCGTGGGTCGTGCGCGGGGAGGGCATCCAGACCTCCGCCTCGGAGTCCTTGGGGTAGTAGTGGCCACGAGGAATCGTCTGCAGTTCGATGAGCATTCCCCAAGGGGCTCTCACGTAGACGCTGCCGTTACCCGGAGAGTCCTCGTATCGGCTGTTCGGGTGCACGCCGGACAGGGCTTCGCCGCCAGCGGCGACCAGCCGATCCAAAGACGCGTCGATATCGTCCACGTAGCACGAGATGTGATTGAGCCCGAAGTCCGCCAGCCCGCTTGCCGGTCGGTGGTGAGTGGTGATCTCGAACATTTCGAGCCCCGGGCCTTCGCCGATCACGAGCATGCGTTGTCGATGGATAGCGGCTCCCGCGGGCAGCCCCAACTGTCGTTCCACTTCGGCACCGCTCCGGGGGGCGTCGTCGGTCGTGAGCCCGTCGTAGGCGATTTTCGCGCCGAGTCCGGCGACCAGGAAATCGGTGGCGGAGTCGAGGTCCGGCACGGTCACGCCGATGTGCTGGATTCCGCGAGGCAGGGGGTCGCTCATGCCTCGAACCCTACTCGTGCGGATCAGGCGTCCCCGCCCGTGCGGCGCAGCACCTCCGAGAGGCGCTCGGCCGCGGCCATGACGGCGGGGGCGTGGAGGCGTCCGGGCTGGCGGGACAGCCGCTCGATGGGTCCCGACACGCTCACGGACGCGATCACCTTGCCGGCGGGGGAGCGGACCGGCGCCGAGACCGACGCCACGCCGGGCTCGCGCTCGGCCACCGACTGGGCCCAGCCGCGGCGGCGCACCGTCGAGAGCGCCACCGCCGAGAACGTCGCGTGCGCAAGGCCGCGCTGGATGCGCTCCGGGTCCTCCCACGCCAGCAGCACCTGAGCGGCCGAACCGGCGTTCATGGTGAGCTGCGTGCCGACCGGAATCGTGTCGCGCAGGCCGGACGGCCGCTCGGCCGCGGCCGCGCAGATGCGGTACTCACCCTGACGCCGGAACAATTGCGCGGATTCACCGGTGATGTCGCGCAGGCGGAGCAGGACTGGGCCCGCCGTGGCGAGCAACCGATCCTCGCCGGCGGCCGAGGCCAGCTCGGTGAGCCGGGGGCCCAGGACGAAGCGGCCCTGCAGATCGCGGCTGACGAGCCGGTGGTGTTCGAGTGCCACGGCGAGCCGGTGCGCCGTCGGACGGGCCAGCCCTGTCGCGGTGACGAGGCCCGCGAGCGTCGTCGGACCCTGTTCGAGAGCCGTGAGTACCTGCGCCGCCTTGTCGAGGACGCCCACCCCAGAAGTACTGTCCATACTATGATACTGCCGTCTCAGATCGTGACACGCAAGACGTATCCTTTTAGTTGCAGTCCTGTGAAGGGAGATAGCGATGGGGAAGACCCTCAGCGACAAGGTGTGGGCGGACCACGTCGTCCGCAGCGCGGCCGGTGAACCCGACCTGCTCTACATCGACCTCCACCTCGTGCACGAGGTGACCAGTCCGCAGGCGTTCGACGGCCTGCGTCTCGCGGGCCGCACGGTGCGGCGTCCGGACCTCACCCTCGCCACCGAGGACCACAACACCCCCACCGAGAACATCACGCTCCCCATCGCCGATCCGGTGAGCCGGCTGCAGGTCGACACGCTGCGGCGCAACGCCGCCGAGTTCGGCATCCGCCTCCACAGTCTCGGGGACGCCGATCAGGGCGTCGTCCACATCATCGGGCCGCAGCTCGGCGTCACCCAGCCGGGCATGACCATCGTGTGCGGCGACTCCCACACCTCGACCCACGGTGCGTTCGGCGCGCTGGCGTTCGGCATTGGCACGTCCGAGGTCGAACACGTGCTCGCCACCCAGACCCTCAACCAGGCCCCCGCGAAGCGGATGGCCGTCACGATCGACGGCGACCTGCCCGAGGGCGTCACGCCGAAGGACGTCGTGCTCGCCCTCATCGCCAAGGTCGGCACCGGCGGCGGACAGGGCTACATCGTGGAGTACCGCGGCACCACCATCGAGAACATGTCGATGGAGGGTCGCATGACCATCTGCAACATGTCCATCGAGTGGGGCGCCAAGGCCGGCATGATCGCCCCCGACGAGACGACGTTCGCCTACCTGAAGGGCCGCCCGCACGCGCCCGAGGGCGCCGACTGGGACGCCGCCGTCGCCGCGTGGCGCATGCTGCGCACCGACGATGACGCCGTCTTCGACGCGGAGGTCACCATCGACGCCTCCACGCTGACGCCGTTCGTCACCTGGGGCACCAACCCGGGCCAGGGCGTCGGGCTCGGCGACGCGGTGCCGTCACCGGACGACTTCGCCGACCCGGTCGCCAAGTCGGCCGCCGAGCGCGCCCTGGAATACATGGACCTGACCGCCGGCACGCCGATGCGCGAGATCGCCGTCGACACCGTCTTCCTCGGCTCCTGCACCAACGGCCGCATCGAGGATCTGCGGCTGGCGGCGTCCGTCCTCAAGGGCCGCCGGGTGGCCAAGGGCGTCCGCATGATGGTGGTGCCGGGCTCGGCGCGCGTCCGGCTGCAGGCGATGGAGGAGGGCCTGGACAAGGTCTTCTCGGACGCCGGCGCCGAGTGGCGCGAGGCCGGATGCTCGATGTGTCTCGGCATGAACCCCGATCAGCTGAAGCCGGGGGAGCGGTCGGCGTCCACGTCGAACCGCAACTTCGAGGGACGCCAGGGCAAGGGAGGACGCACGCACCTCGTGTCGCCGCCCGTCGCCGCCGCCACCGCCGTGCGCGGCACTCTGAGCGCGCCGTCCGACCTGGAGGAGATGTAGGCCATGGAGAAGTTCACCTCGCACGTCGGCGTCGGAGTGCCTCTGCGGCGGTCCAACGTGGACACCGACCAGATCATCCCGGCGGTGTACCTCAAGCGCGTGACCCGCTCGGGTTTCGAGGACGGGCTGTTCGCCGCCTGGCGCGGCGATCCCGACTTCGTGCTGAATCAGGACTCCTACCGTGATGGTTCGGTGCTGGTCGCCGGTCCGGATTTCGGCACTGGGTCGAGTCGCGAGCACGCCGTGTGGGCGCTGCAAAACTATGGCTTCCAGGTGGTGATCGGCAGCCGGTTCGGCGACATCTTCCGCGGCAACTCGGGCAAGGCGGGGCTGCTGGTGGCGCTGGTCGATCAGGAGGTCGTCGAGGAGCTCTGGGATCACTTGGACGCCGACCCCGGCGCCAGCCTGGCCGTCAGCCTGGAGGACAAGACGATCGAGGCGGGGGACAAGACCTATCCGTTCGAGATCGACGACTACACCCGGCACCGGTTGCTCAACGGCTTGGATGACATCGGCGTCACCCTGCAGAGTGCGGACGCCATCGACGCCTACGAGGCGCGCCGTCCGGGGTGGAAGGTCACGACACTCCCGGCGAAGGTCGCCGGCTGAGGATCCGGGCCGAAGGAGGGCCCGGCTCGGTAGGGTGAGCACCGCATCCGTCGGAAGGGGATCCCCACCATGGCCGAGGCCACCCGCACGCGCGTCGCACTGATCTTCGGCGGCGTCAGCTCCGAGCACGACGTGTCGTGCCTGACCGCGGGCGGTGTCGCTCGGGCGATCGATCCCGAGCGGTTCGAGGTCATCGGCATCGGCATCACGCCGTCGGGGCGCTGGGTGCAGGTCTCCGGCGACGACATGGCCGCGATGGAGGTCGTTGACGGCCGGCTGCCGCGGCTGGACGAGTCCCGGCCGACCGCGCTGTTGGTGCCCACCGGCCAGGGCGGACGTGTCGCGACGCTCGACGGTGCCACGCTGATCGACGCCCGCGACTTCGATGTCGCCTTCGCGTTGCTCCACGGCCCGTTCGGTGAGGACGGCACCATTCAGGGCCTGTTCGAGATGTACGGCATCCGCTACGTGGGCGCCGGGGTTGCGGCGTCCGCCATCGGGATGGACAAGGACCTGATGAAGGCAGGGTTGGCGTCCGCCGGCCTGCCGACCTGCCCGTGGGTCACGGTCACCGCCCGTGGTTGGGCCGAGGATTCCGAGCGCCTCAGCCGACGCATCGAGGACACCCTCGCTTTCCCCGTGTACGTCAAGCCGGCCCGCGGCGGATCCAGCGTCGGCATCTCGCGCGCGGCCACGGCTGACGACCTTGCCGCATGCGTCGAGGATGCGCTCACCTGGGATCCCAAGGTCATCGTCGAGGAGGGTTTCGTCGGCGCCCGCGAGATCGAACTCGCCGTGCTCGACCGGCTCGACGGCCCGCCTCGCGTGTCGGTGCCCGGCGAGATCCGGATGCACACCGCCGACGCGTTCTACGACTACGAGGCCAAGTACACCCCGGACGGGCAGGTCGATCTCGACGTCCCCGCCCGGGTCTCCGACTCGTTGCTGGCCCGCGTCCAGAAGATCGCGGCGCGCACGTTCCGGGCGATGGGGGTCGAGGGGCTCTCCCGCATCGACCTGTTCGTCACCCCCGACGAGGAGGTTTTCGTCAACGAGCTGAACACGATGCCCGGGTTCACCTACCTCTCGATGTATCCCAAGCTCTGGGAGGCCTCGGGGCTGACCTACTCCGATCTCATCGCCGAACTGATCGAGCTGGCCCTCAGCCGGCCCATGGGGCTGCGCTGATGGCAGGTCGCACGGTCGAGGAACTGGGGGAGTTCGGCCTCATCGACGCGATCACGGCCGGCCTGCCGGGTTCGGACGCCCTGCGTCTCGGTCCGGGCGACGACGCGGCCGTCTTCACGCCCGACGGCGACGTCGTGGTGTCCACCGACGCGATGATCGAGGACGTCCACTTCAAGAAGGTGTGGTCGGGCCCCCACGACGTCGGGCGCAAGGCCGTCGGCTCGGCGCTGGCCGACCTGGAGGCGATGGCCGCGCGGCCCGTTGGCGTCGTCGTCGCGCTGAGCTGCCCCGCCGACACCCCGGCCGACTGGGTGCTCGAGTTCGGCAAGGGCGTCCGGGAGGAGTGCGGGCTCGGCGGCGCCGTCCTCATGGGCGGTGACGTGACCCGCGGGGAGAAGATCGCGGTGGTCGTCACCGTGTTCGGCGACATGGGCGGACGCCCGCCGCTACTGCGCTGTGGCGCGCAGCCGGGCGACGTTGTGGCGGCAGTCGGCCGGTTCGGCATGGCCGCCGCGGGCCTGGCGGTGCTGACGCGCGGATTCCGCTCGCCGGGTGCGGTCGTCCGGGCGCACCGCGTCCCCGAGGTCCCCTACGGGCAGGGCCGCGTCGCGGCGGACGCCGGCGCGACCAGCCTGATCGACTGCTCCGACGGCCCCCTGGCCGACCTGGGTCACGTGGCGCGGGCATCCGGCGTCCGCATCGACCTCGACAGTGCCGCCTTCGACATCGGCGAGGCGCAGAAGACGGTCGCGGCGGCCATCGGCGGGGGAGACCCCCTCACCTATGTCCTGACCGGCGGCGACGACCATGCCCTGCTCGGCACCTTCGCGCCGGACGCCGTGCCCGACGGCTGGCGAGTGATCGGCCGCGTCCTGGCATCGAGCGCCGACGAGGAGGACGCGGTCACCGTCGACGGCACGGCGGCCAGCGCCGAGTCATCGCCCGGCTGGCGCCACTTCTAGCGCCGCACCGGTCCGCTCGACTCCGAGCGCAACGGCTGGTCCAGACGATCGCGAGCTACGGCGGCTGAGTCCGGCGTGGGGAGGCGCGGCGGCGTGGCCGCTCGACCGGATTCGGCCTCCTTGTTAGGGTCTGATCCATGGCGACCCGCGCGTCTTCCCCCACGCGGAGCCGTTCGAACGCGTCCCGTTCGACGTCTTCTCGTGGCCGAAGCAACTCCAAGTCCTCCAAGCGCACCCCCAGCAAGAGCGGGGGCGGCGGCGCCGCTGCTGTGCTCGCGGCCATCGGCCGAGGCCTCACCGCGGTGTGGATGGGTCTGGCCCATCTCGTCGGCGGCTTCGTGCGCAGCCTGGGCGCCGGCGTCCGCTCGCTGGATCCCGAGCAGCGCCGCGACGGCGCCGGCCTCGCCCTCATCGCCTTCGGCATCGTGGTCGCGGCCGCCTTCTGGTTCATGCTCCCGGGCCCCATCGGGGATGCCCTGCGCGTCGGCATCGCCACGATCGTCGGCTCGGCCGCCGTCGTCGTCCCGCTCGCCTGCTGGCTGCTCGCCTGGCGCACGCTTCGTGACCCCGAGGCCAACGGCCCCGCCGGACGCCAGCCCGTCGGCTGGCTGGTCCTCGCCCTCGGCGTCCTCGGCCTCGTCAGCATCGCGCGCGGCCTGCCATCGCCGTCCCAGGCCGCCGAGATGCAGGCCGCCGGTGGCGTCCTCGGCTTCATCTCCAGTTCGTTCCTCGCCGACCTGCTGACCAACTGGGTGGCCGTCCCGCTGCTCGTGCTCGTGAGCGTCTTCGGGCTGCTCATCGTCACCGGTATCCCGCTGCACGAATTCCCCGCCCGACTCGTCGCCCTGCGCGCCCGCCTGCCCCAGCGGCCCGAGCGTGCCGAGTTGACCTACGGCGTCGACCAGGCCTACGACACCCCGCTCGTCGAGGAGTCCAGCGAGCCGCAGCAATTCCTGGACGCCGGCGTCGTCGCGGGCGAGATCGGCGCGGACGCCGCCCCCAAGGAGGTCACGGCCGGCAAGCCGCCCGTCACCGTCGATCCGCCCAGGGATCTGCAGCCCCCCGAGCACTCCGCCGAGCCGTTGCGCGCCGAGCAGCTCGTGCTCACGGGCGACGTCCAGTACGTGCTGCCCGAGGCGTCCACCCTGCGGGCCGGCACCGCGCCCAAGGCGCGTACGGAGGCCTCCGACGCGATCGTGGGGCGCCTGGCCGAGGTATTCAGCCAATTCGACATCGACGCCCAGGTCACGGGCTACACCCGAGGCCCGACGGTCACCCGCTACGAAGTCGAACTCGGCCAGGGTGTCAAGGTCGAGAAGGTGACGGCGCTGGGCCGCAACATCGCCTACGCGGTGGCCTCGGCGGACGTCCGCATTCTCAGCCCGATTCCGGGCAAGTCGGCCATCGGCGTCGAGATCCCGAACACCGACAAGGAGATCGTGAGCCTGGGCGACGTCCTGCGCTCGAACCGGGCCCGCAACGACCATCACCCGATGACCGTCGGCCTGGGCAAGGACGTCGAGGGCGGATACGTCGTGGCCAACATGGCCAAGATGCCCCACCTGCTCGTGGCCGGCGCGACCGGTTCGGGCAAGTCGAGCTTCGTGAACTCGATGATCTCGTCGCTGCTCATGCGCTCCACGCCGGACGAGGTGCGCCTGCTGCTCGTCGACCCCAAGCGCGTCGAACTCACCAACTATGAGGGCATTCCGCACCTCGTCACGCCCATCATCACCAACCCGAAGAAGGCCGCTGAGGCCCTCCAATGGGTCTGTCGCGAGATGGACGCCCGCTACGACGACCTCGCCGCGTTCGGGTTCCGCCACATCGACGACTTCAACAAGGCCGTCCGTTCGGGCGCGCTCAAGGTGCCGCCGGGCTCTGAGCGCGTGCTGGCGCCGTACCCGTACCTGCTGGTGATCGTGGACGAGCTGGCCGACCTCATGATGGTGGCCCCACGCGACGTGGAGGACTCGATCGTCCGCATCACCCAGCTGGCCCGCGCCGCCGGAATCCACCTCGTGCTCGCGACGCAGCGTCCCTCGACCGACGTCGTCACGGGCCTCATCAAGGCCAACGTGCCCAGCCGGCTGGCGTTCGCGACCTCCTCGATGACCGACTCGCGCGTCATCCTCGACCAGCCGGGCGCGGAGAAACTCGTCGGGCAGGGCGACGGGCTGTTCCTGCCGATGGGCGCGTCCAAGCCCGTGCGCGTGCAAGGCGCGTGGGTGACCGAGCAGGAGATCCGTGAGGTCGTCAAGCACGTCACCGAGCAGCTCGCCCCCCAGTACCGCGAGGACGTGGCCGCTCCCGCCGAATCCACCAAGGTGGCAGAGGACATCGGCGACGACCTCGAACTCGTGCTGGAGGCCGCGCAGCTCGTGGTGAACCTACAGCTCGGGTCGACGTCGATGCTGCAGCGCAAGCTCCGCGTGGGTTTCGCCAAGGCCGGGCGACTCATGGACATCCTCGAGACGCGCGGCGTCGTCGGCCCCTCCGAGGGATCCAAGCCGCGCGAGGTGCTGGTCAAGCCCGACGACCTCGACGAGGTGCTGGCGAACCTGGCCGAGGGCTGATGCCGCGCCGCACG
>JAKDIK010000208.1 GCA_030450535.1 Propionibacteriaceae bacterium | reverse complement strand
GCTGCCTCGCCTGCTGCCTCGCCTGCTGCCGGGAAGACAACGTTCGCGGCCGGACTAGACTCGGGCTCCTGTCCGACCACGTTCGATCGGGGGATCGATGAGTACCCAGCAGCCCCGCCTGCCGAACCGCCAAACGCCCTTCTCTGAGGCGTTCGTGGCGTTCATCCCCACGGACTGGGAGCCGTACGCCGAGGAACTCCCGGGTCGCCTGCCGGCCGCCGAGTTCACCGAGGCTCGCCGCGACGCCGTGAGCGCGGCCTTCCCCGGCGAGCGACTGGTCGTCCCCGCCGGCCCGCTCAAGGTGCGCTCGAACGACACCGACTACCGCTTCCGGCCCCACTCGGCCTTCGCCCACCTCACGGGTCTGGGCACCGATCGCGAGCCGGACGCCGTCCTCGTGCTCGAGCCGAGCTTCGCGGACGCCAGCGCTACCGGTGACGACATCGACGCCGGGGGCGACGACCAAGGCGACGGCGCGGGCGTCGAGCCCACCGGGCACACCGCCGCGCTGTACTTCAAGCCGCGGGCGCCCCGCACCGACCCCGAGTTCTACGCCGACGCCCGCTACGGCGAGATGTGGGTCGGGCAGCGGGAGTCGCTGGAGGAAATGACCGCCATGACGGGCCTGGCGTGCCACCCGTTGGCCGACTTGCCCGCGGCCCTCACCGCGGGCATCGACCGGGTGGAGACCCGCATCGTGCGTGATGTGGACGACCGGCTCACCACCCTGCTCGACGAGCTGCGGCGCACCAACGACGTGGCCTTCGATCCGTGTGTCGACGTCGAGCTGGCGACCACCCTGTCGGAGTTGCGCCTCATCAAGGACGAGTTCGAGATCGAACAGATGCAACTCGCGTGCGACGACACGGCCGTCGGCTTCGAGGCGGTCGCCCGCGATTTCCCCACCGCGGTCGCCAATGGGCGGGGTGAGCGCTGGTGCGAGGGGGTCTTCAGCCTCCATGCCCGGCACCGGGGCAACGATGTCGGCTACGGCAGCATCTGCGCGAGCGGCGACCACGCCAACACGCTCCACTGGATCCGCAACGAAGGCGATCTGGCCGACGGCGACCTGATTCTCATGGACATGGGGGTCGAGGTCGACTCCCTCTACACCGCCGACATCACCCGGACGCTGCCCGTCAACGGCTGCTTCACCCCCGCCCAGCGGAAGGTCTACGAGGCCGTCCTCGCCGCTCAGCAGGCAGGCATCGACGCGGCGCGTCCGGGCGCGAAATTCTCCGACGTCCACACGGCAGCGATCCGCGTCGTCGCCGAGCACCTGCGCGCCTGGGGCGTGCTGCCCGTCGAGGTCGAGACGTCGCTGGATCAGCTCGCCGGCGGGCACCACCGCCGCTGGATGGTGCACGGCACCTCGCACCACCTCGGCATCGACGTCCACGACTGCGCGCAGGCGCGGCAGGAGTACTACCGCGAGGGCACGCTGCGCCCCGGGATGGTCATCACCGTGGAGCCGGGCATCTACTTCAAGGCCACCGACATCCTCGTGCCGGCCGAGTTGCGCGGGATCGGCGTCCGCATCGAGGACGACATCCTCATCACCGAGGACGGCGCGCGCATCCTCTCGGACAAGCTGCCGCGCGATCCGGACGCCGTCGAAGCGTGGCTGGCGGACCTGCTCGGCAGCACCGGCGCCTGAACCGGGGGGTGGCGACCATGGTTGGTGTGCCGACCGGTTGGCGAGAGGTCAACCAGCGCCTGCAGCTTCCCCCGGAGCATCCCGACCGCCCCCACGTGGGCTGGCACTGGTTTGTGGCGGGCGTCCGGCAGGACTCCGACGACCTGCTGGCAGCGGCGAGGGCCGCCCAGGCCGGGGAGGGCTTCCTCTGGTGCGGCTTGAGGGACCCCGACGACGCGATGATGGCCGCCTTCACCGAGCTGCTCGGGCTCCACGAACTGGCGGCCGAGGACGCCGTCGAGGGGCACACGCGCTCGAAGCTGGAGGTGTTCGACGAGGCCCTGTTCATGGTGATCTCGACGGTGGACTATGTGCCTCACGAATCGCTCGCGGACACCTCCGAGATCGTGTCGACGGGCCAGGTGATGGTGTATCTGGGCCCGTGGTTCGTGCTCACGGCCCGGCACGGGGGCAAGGCGTTCATGAACACGCTCCGTCACGACCTCGAGGCCGACCCGGAATCCCTCGCCGAGGGGCCGTGGCGGGTGCTCTACCAGGTGCTGGACCGCGTCATCGACTCCTTCACCGAGACGACCGCGGAGTTCGAGTCCGACGTCGAGGAGATCGAGGACGCCATCTTCGCGCCGGGCACGCGGCCCGACGTCGACCGGGTGTACAACCTGAAACGCGAGCTGATCGAATTCAAGCGGTGCGTGTTCCCGCTCGCCGGGCCGCTGCAGCGGCTGCAGCTCGGCCAGCGGGTGCCCAACATCCCGGAGGCGTCGTGGGCGTACTTCCGCGAGGTGTCGGATCACCTCGTGGCCACGAAGGAATCCACCATGGCGCTCGACGAGGTGCTGGGCACGATGATCCAGGCGGCCCTGGCACGCATCTCACTGGAGGACAACCAGGACATGCGTCGCATCTCCGCCGCCGTCGCCATGTTCGTCGTCCCCACACTCATCGGGTCGATCTACGGCATGAACTTCGAGAACATGCCCGAACTCCACTCCCCGTGGGGGTATTACGGCGCGCTGGGCGCGATGGTCGGCTCCATCCTGCTGCTGGCGCTGTTCTTCCGCCGCAAGGGCTGGCTCTGAGCCTCCCCGCCGGGACCCGGACCCGTGGGACAGTGGGGTCATGACGCCGATCGCCCACGCCGACGATTTCGACGCCTTCTTGACCCGTGTCGCCCAGGAGGATGCCGCCGCGGTGAGCGAGGTCGTGGCCGCGGTCCGGCGCGACGACCGGACGCCCGCGCTGGCGATCAGCGCGCTCGACGGCTGGTTTCTCCGCGGGCAGACGGTGGACGCCGGCGTCCGGGCCGCCTCCGATGCCGTCCCGCTGCTCGGCGGAACGACCGCGGCGGACGAACCGGTGGCGTCCCTGCGACGCACCATGGTCTACGTGCTCGCGCTGGCCCGGCTGCACGGGATCGATCTGGATGATCCGGAGCGCCGGACGGCCCTCGTGACCGCCGTCCTGCTCGGCGACGAGGGGGCGCGGCTGGCGTCCGAGGGCCTCGCGGGTGAGGGCGGCCGCTGGGCGCGACGGCTGGGCGTCACCCGGCTCGCGCGCGGCAATCCGCTGGTCGGGGTGCTCGTGACAAAGATCGTGGACGGCGGCGTGGCGGTCGCGCTGGCGAGCGGCGCCGAGGCCGTCCGGGCCCGCGCCGTGGTCACCCAGGCCCGCGCCGCGTTCGGGACGCCCCCGGACCGGTTCCCCGGTCAGCGACCACGTCGGCCGTCCGAGCTGCCGCCGTCGGCCACCTCCGCGTACGCCCGCGCCCTGGCCCGGACGGTGCATCGCCAGAAGAAGCGCTGGCGGGGCTCCGGGAGCTGACCGTCCGTCACCACCTGCTGGGCAGCGCGGCGACCGCGTCCGCACGGACCGTAGAGTGTCCTGCCATGACCGAACTGACGAAGGTGTTCCTCGACGAAGAGGAGATCCCGACCCACTGGTACAACATCGTGGCGGACTTCCCGACGCCCCCGCCGCCGCCGCTGCACCCCGGGACGAAGGAGCCTCTCCAGCCGGACGACCTCGCCGCGCTGTTCCCGATGGGACTGATCGCGCAGGAGGCGTCCACAGAGCGCTGGATCGAGATCCCCGAGCGCGTCCGCGAGGTCTACAAGCTGTGGCGTCCGACCCCGCTGCACCGTGCGCGCCGCCTGGAGGAGGCGCTCGGCACGACCGCGCGCATCTACTACAAGTACGAGGGCGAATCCCCGGTCGGCTCGCACAAGACCAACTCGGCGGTGCCGCAGGCCTACTACAACGCGCTCGAGGGCCGGATGCGGCTCACCACCGAGACCGGTGCGGGACAGTGGGGCTCGGCGCTCGCGTTCGCCACGCAGATCTTCGGGCAGAGCTGCGACGTGTGGCAGGTCCGCAACACCTACGAGGGCAAGCCCTACCGCCGCATGCTCATGGAGACCTTCGGGGCCACGGTGACGCCCAGCCCGTCGGAGCGCACCGAGGCTGGACGCGTCCTGCGCGAGCGGTTCCCCGACACGCCGGGCAGCCTCGGCATGGCGATCTCGGAGGCCGTCGAGGCCGCCGTGCAGGATCCGGACGCCTCGTATGCCCTCGGTTCGGTGCTCAACCACGTCACCCTGCACCAGAGCATCATCGGCCTGGAGGCCATCCGGCAGTTCGAGAAGTTCGGCGAACGGCTGCCCGACCAACTCTTCGCCTGCGCCGGCGGCGGCTCCAACCTCGCCGGCATCGCCTTCCCGTTCCTGCGCGAGAACATCGAGGGACGAGCCGCCGTGGCGATCACCGCCTGTGAGCCCGCCGCGGCCCCCTCCCTCACCCGGGGCGAGTACCGCTACGACTTCGGGGACGCCTCGGGGATGACGCCGCTGCTCAAGATGTACACGCTTGGCAATGAATTCGTTCCGGATCCGGTCCACGCCGGTGGCCTGCGCTACCACGGCATGGCGCCGCTGGTCAGCCACGCCTACCACGAGGGCCTCATGATGGCCACGGCCGTCCGGCAGCGGGACGCCTTCGCCGCCGGCGTCCTGTTCGCCCGCGCCGAGGGCATCGTGCCGGCATCGGAGTCCTGCCACGCGATCGCGGGGGCCGTGTCCGCGGCCCGCGCGGCCACCCAGGAGGACGCGAGCCCGGTCATCCTCATCGGTGTATCCGGGTCGGGCCAGCTCGACCTTCCGGCTTATGCGGAATTCCTCTCCGGGAACATGCTGGACGCCTGAACCGCTCCACCTCCTCGGTCCACCCGCGGAGTCTCCCCCACGCGGATTTGGACCCCCCCATGTTTGGGCCCGGGGGGCCGCACAACGGGGGCCCAAAAGGGGGGGGGGGCGGACGGGGGGCGGAGGCGCCGCCCGGCCCGGCAGGCCCCGGGGTTGGGGGGGGGGCCGGAGTGCACACCCCCGCCCCCAGGGGGCGGGGGGGGGGGCACGGCGCGAGAGCCCAGCG
>JAKDIK010000207.1 GCA_030450535.1 Propionibacteriaceae bacterium | reverse complement strand
AGGCGCGTCGGGCGGACGACCGTCTCGCCTACGTGGCCGTGACCCGCGCCCGGCAGCATCTGGTCGCGACCACCCACGCGTGGACCGACCTGCTGCGCCCCCGACCCCGCTCGCCCTACCTGACGGTGCTGGAGCGCTTCGCCACCGAGGTGGAGCATGCCGAGGTGTCCGCAGAGAATCCTCTCCAGGGTGAGGCCCGCGCGGTGGGTTGGCCGGTGGCGCTCGACCCCGCGGCCCGGGCGCGGCGGCTCGCGGCCGCTGAGGCGGTGGAGCGGCACCGCCACGGGCGCACGGTCGAGGAGGATCCGTTGCCCTTGGACGAGGCCGCGCTGGTGGCGACCTGGGATGCCGCCGCGGACGTCCTGATCGCCGAGGCTCGCACCCGCCGTCGAGGGACCGGCGTGGCGCTGCCGCCGTACCTGTCGGTGACGGCGCTCATCGCGCTGGGCAAGGACGCCGACGGCTATCTCGACCAGATCAACCGGCCGATGCCGCGCCCGCCGCGTCCGGCCGCCCGGACCGGCGAGCGGTTCCACGCCTGGCTGGAAAGGCGGTTCTCCGCCAACCCGAGCCTGCTGCTCGAGGAGCCGGACGAGGGGGACGCCGATGCCGACCTCGCCGGATTGGTGACGGCGTTCGAGGCCGGGCCCTACGCCGACCGGACGCCGCTGGCCACCGAGGTGCCGTTCTCGTTGTTCCTGGGCGGCCAGGTCGTCCGGGGCCGGATCGACGCGGTGTTCGACGAGGGCGGACGCCCGTGCGTCGTGGACTGGAAGACCGGCCACGCCGCCGGCGCCGACCCCCTGCAGCTCGCGGTGTATCGGCTGGCGTGGGCCGAGCTCACGGGTACGGACCCGGCTGAGGTGGACGCCGTGTTCTACGACGTGCCCACGGCGACGACCGTCCGGCCGGCCGAGCTGCCGGGACGGGACGTGCTGGACGCCCTGGTGAACCGGGTGGCCGAGCGGCGCTAGGTTGAGGGCATGGAGCCGTGGGTGCCGAGCAGCCTGCTGGATCGCGCCGCCGAGGGGCGCGTGGACGACGCCTGGGTGGCGGGGATGTGGGAGCATCCCGGCAGTCGAGTCTTCGGCGTGGACGAGCGCTCGACGGTGACGTCGACCGACGGCGAGCTGCGCTGGCAGCGACCGAGCGGCCCCTACGTGCCGGAGCTCCATCTGCTGGTCGGCCTGGTGGAGGGGCGGGCCTGGTTCGTCGCCGAGGCGGGTGTGCTGGGTGGGCCCTGGGAGACGGCGTCGCTGCGCGACCTGACGCCTGTGCTCGACGAGACGATGGCCGACGTCGTGGTCACCGGCGTCGCGTTGGTCAACTGGCACCGGGTGGCGCCCCACTGTGGCCAGTGCGGGGCCCTGACGGAGGTGCGCGAGGGGGGCCACGTGCGCTGGTGCGCCCACTGCGAGCGGCCGCGGTTCCCGCGCACCGATCCGGCCGTGATCGTCGCCGTGCTCGACGACGCCGACCGGCTGCTGCTCGCCCACCAGCGCGTCTGGGAGTCCAACCGCGTGTCGATCCTGGCGGGATTCGTCGAGGCGGGGGAGTCACTGGAGCAGGCCGTCCACCGCGAGATCGCCGAGGAGTCGAGCCTCACGCTCACGTCCCTGACCTACGTCGGCAGCCAGCCGTGGCCGTTCCCGCGCTCCCTGATGCTGGGCTTCGTCGCCCGCGCCGTGGGGACGGCGATCCACGTGGACGGTGTCGAGATCGAGTGGGGCCGCTTCTACACCCGCGCCGAGCTGGAGGACGCCGTCGCGTCCGGCGAGGTCACCCTGCCCACGAGCTCCTCCATCGCGAGCAGGATCATCACCGCCTGGCGAGCCGGAGAACTGACATGACGTGCCCCAGGTGAACACCGAGGTGTTCGTTGTGCCCACGCCGGCACGGCACCGCTAGTCTTGACCGCCGGGCGGGTGCCAGCCGGGCATCCGCGGCCGACCAGGAGGCAAACCAGTGGCCAGCAAGCTCGACAACGTCATCAGCCTCACGAAGCGTCGCGGCTTTGTGTATCCGTGCGGCGAGATCTACGGCGGCACGCGGGCGGCATGGGATTACGGCCCCTACGGCGTCGAGCTGAAGGAGAACATCAAGCGGCAGTGGTGGAAGGCGGTTGTCCAGAACCGGCCGGACGTCGTCGGGCTCGACTCCTCGATCATCCTGCCGCGCCAGGTGTGGGTCGCCTCGGGCCATGTCGGGGTGTTCTCGGATCCGCTGACGGAGTGCCAAAGCTGCCACAAGCGCTTCCGCGCCGACCAGTTGGAGGAGGCCTTCGAGTACAAGAAGGGCCGGGCGCCGAGCGGGCTGGAGGAGATCAACTGCCCCGAGTGCGGCACCCTCGGCCAGTTCACCGCGCCGCGCGACTTCAACATGATGCTGAAGACGTATCTCGGCGTCATCGAGGACGAGTCGGGGCTGCACTACCTGCGCCCCGAGACCGCCCAGGGCATCTTCGTGAACTTCGCGAACGTCCAGCAGACGTCGCGCATGAAGGTGCCGTTCGGCATCGGCCAGGTCGGCAAGAGCTTCCGCAACGAGATTACGCCCGGCAACTTCATCTTCCGCACCCGCGAGTTCGAGCAGATGGAGATGGAGTTCTTCGTCGAGCCCGGCACCGACGAGGAATGGCACCAGCACTGGATCGACGCCCGCCGCGACTGGTACATCGATCTGGGGATCGAGCCGGAGCACCTGCGCCTCTACGAGCATCCTGCCGAGAAGCTGTCGCACTACTCCAAGCGCACCGTCGACATCGAGTACGACTTCGGCTTCACCGGCGGCGACGGCTGGGGCGAGCTCGAGGGCATCGCCAACCGCACCGACTTCGATCTCGGTACCCACAGCGAGCATTCCGGGCAGGATCTGAGCTACTTCGACCAGGCCCAGAACAAGCGCTACCTCCCGTACGTCATCGAGCCGGCCGCCGGGTTGACGCGCTCGCTCATGGCCTTCCTCGTGGAGGCCTACACCGAGGAGGAGGCGCCGAACGCCAAGGGTGGCACCGACACCCGCACGGTGCTGCGGCTCGACCCGCGGCTGTCACCGGTCAAGGTCGCCGTCCTGCCGCTGTCGCGCAACGAGAAGCTGTCGCCGCGCGCCCGCGAGCTGGCCGCGGAACTCCGCAAGCACTGGAACGTCGAGTTCGACGACGCCCAGGCCATCGGGCGCCGCTACCGCCGTCAGGACGAGATCGGCACTCCGTACTGCGTGACGGTCGACTTCGACACCCTCACCGACAACGCGGTCACCATCCGCGAGCGCGACACCATGGCCCAGGAGCGCGTCTCGCTGGATCAGGTGACCGGCTACCTCGCGCAGCGCCTCATCGGCTGCTGAGCCGGGGTGGCGCCGATGCCGTCGCTGTTCGGGTGGCAGACCGGTTGGGTGAGCACCACGTTCTCCGCGGTTGTCTTTGTCGCCCACCTCGTGGTCGCGGCACGGGCGATCACCCGTCCGGGCCGGACGCCCGCCTCGCGGGTCGCGTGGGTGGCGGTGATCATGACGCTGCCGCTCGTCGGCATCCTCGCCTACCTGCTGTTGGGGGAGACCAGCATCGGACGCCGACGCGTTGCCGGGTTGCGCTCGGCCGAGCAGCGGCTGGCGCTGCCCACCGCGGACACGCTGGCCCCGGTCAACCTGCCCACTCGGGCGTCCGAGGTGTTTCGTGCGGCCGCGGCGATAAATGGCCTGCAGCCCACTGGCGGTAATCGCATCGCGCTGCTGGGCGATCCGGACGCTCCGCCGACCGAGCCGGCACGTAACTCGGTCGCGTCGATGGACGTCCTCGTCGCAGCGATCGATGCGGCGCGGGACCACGTCCACGTGTGCTTCTACATCTGGCTCGACGACCACGCGGGCGGTGCCGTGGCGGCGGCCTTGAGTGCGGCGGCGCGCCGCGGCGTCCGATGCCGGGTGATGGTGGACGCCCTCGGCTCGCGGCGCTTCGTCCGCACCCAGACGTGGCGCGACATGGTCGAGGCGGGCGTCCACACGGTGGTCACGCTCGATGACACCCCGCGGATCGGAAACCTCGCCGTGGGGCGTCCGGATCTGCGAAACCACCGCAAGATCGTCGTCATCGACAACGATCTCGCGTTCGTGGGCAGCCAGAACTGTGCCGATCCGGAGTTCCGGACCGAGCCCGCCTACGCGCCGTGGATCGACCTGTTGTTCCGCTGCGAGGGCCCGGTCGCCCGGCAGGCTCAGTACCTGTTCCTGACCACGTGGATGGCTGAGACCGGGGAGGATCTCGCGGGGTTGCCGGCTGCGGACCCCCCGCCGCCACGGTTCGACGACGGCGTCGCCGCGCAGGTGTTCGGCACAGGACCCGACCAGCCCGGCGACCCCATGACGGACGCGTTCGTCACCACGCTGTACGCGGCGCGCTCCGAGCTGCTGATCACCACGCCGTACTTCGTACCCGACGCGGCGCTCCTGGGCGCGATCTGCGGCGCGGCGCGTCGCGGCGTCCGGACCCGCATCGTGTTCCCCGCGCGCAACAACTCCCGGCTGGTTGGGCTGGCGGCACGCAGCACCTACCCCGCGCTGCTGGACGCCGGCGTCGAGGTGTACGAGTTCCCCCTCGGGCTGCTGCATTCGAAGTCGATCACGGTGGACGGCGAATTCACCCTCGTCGGATCGTCCAACATGGATCGCCGCAGCCTGCAACTCAACTTCGAGAACAACCTCATTGTCGCGGACCGCGTCCTCACCGCGGCCATCCGGGAGCGGCAGGAGTCCTACGTGACGGTCTCGGACGCCGTGGCCCACGGTCCCGCGCTCTCCTCGCCCTTCTGGGCGCGGCTGGTGCAGAACACCGTGGGCATGCTGGCGCCTGTGCTGTGACGCGGGGCCCCGACCGGGAAGCGCCAAAACCTGTCCGTCGTCATCGGGAGAGGGTGCGCCGGGCAGGACGACAGGCGAGCGCGTGATGAACGACACCCATCTCGTTGCGGGTGGCGTGGACGCCTCAATGCGGCAAGACTGCTGTCCCGCCCACGGTTTTGCCGCATTGAGACGCACACGGTGTCGCCGGCCAAGGGCAGGGGCGGGGCGACCCCGTTTGGACCCGACATTGTGGC
>JAKDIK010000423.1 GCA_030450535.1 Propionibacteriaceae bacterium | reverse complement strand
TCCGCGCCGTGAACCGGCGTGAAAGCGAGGCCGGGCGACCACGTGGGCACCGTCACGTCCTGGGACCGTTCGGAGTTGTTGAGCGCCACGACGTACTCGATCCCGGCCTCGGCGTCGATCCGAGAGAACGCGAGGATGCCAGCCGACGTGCCGGCGTGGCGGGCGATCTGGGGGCCATCGGCCAAGGCCGGGTGCTGCTCGCGGAGGCTCGCCAGGGCGGCGATGCGCGCGTACAGGGGATGGGTGGTGTCGTAGCGGTCGCGGGAGCCGGGGGCCGCGCCGATGACGATCTCGTCGGCGTACTGCTGCACGCGCGTGGCGAAGAGATCCTGGCGGGCGTCCTTGTCGCCGCCCTGGCCGGCGAAACCCTGCTCGTCGCCGTAGTAGACGACGGGTTGCCCGCGGGAGAGGAACATCACGTCGTTGGCCAGCCCGACGCGGGCGAGCAGGTCGGCGTCGTCGCTGGCGCGGCCGCGCAGCAGGCTGCCGATGCGTCCCATGTCGTGGTTGCCGAGGAACGTGGGGTTCGCGTAGGCGTTGGAGTCGGCGTCGGTGTAATAGTCGTCGTCGGCCCAGAAATCGGCCATTCCTCGTGGCGGTTGGCCCTGGGCGAAGGCCAACGCGTTCGCCTGGAAGCCGAAATCGAGGGCCGCCGGCAGCCGGCCGGTCGTGGTGTAGCGGGACTTCAGCCCCGGATCGGTGTCGTAGATCTCGGCGAACATGAAGAAGTCATCGTTACCCGCAGCTTGGGCCGCCTGGGCCATGCGGGGGGCGAACTGCTGCCAGAACTCGAGGTTGACGTGCTTGACGGTGTCGATGCGGAATCCATCGACGCCGAAGCCGACCCAGCTCGCGTAGATGTCGCTCATGCCGTCGACGACCTCGCGGCGCTCGGTGAACAGGTCGTCGAGCCCGGCGAAGTCCCCGTAGGTGTCGGACTCGCCCGAATACGTCGAGTTGCCGCGGTTGTGGTACATCGTCGGGTCGTTGAGCCACTCGGGCACCTTGATGCTCTCGTCGCCGGGGTTCGGGAAGACCGGGGTGTAGGGGAAGGACGTCTCGGGGTCCATCGCGGGGAACGCTGTGTTCAGGTAGTCGCGGTCGTCGAACGGAGTGCCGTCGGCGTCGGTGTAGGGCTCGATCGCCTTGCCGACGTAGGCGTTGCGGCCTTCGCCACGGGCGATGACGTCGGCGGTGTGGTTGGTGATGATGTCGAAGAACACCTTCATGCCGCGCCCGTGGGCCGCGTCGATGAGCTCGCGCATCTCGGCGTTCGTGCCCAGGTGGGGATCGATGCGGGTGAAGTCGGTGATCCAGTAGCCGTGGTAACCGGCGGAGGCGTCCGGGTCCTCGCCCTGCACCGGCTTGTTGACGAACGTGGGTGTGAGCCAGATCGCGGTGACGCCGAGGCCGTCGAGGTAGTCGAGCCGATCGATGACGCCGCGCAGATCGCCGCCGTGATAAAAGCCCTTGTCGGTTGGGTCGAGGCCGGTCGTGAGCCGGTCACCCGCCAGGTCGCCGGCGTCGTTGCTGGGATCGCCGTTGGCGAACCGGTCGGTCATGACGAAGTAGAAGCGCTCGCGGGTGAGGTGCTGGCGCAGGGAGTCCTGCGCGAGAGCGCGGTCGTCGGGTTGGGTGGTC
>JAKDIK010000036.1 GCA_030450535.1 Propionibacteriaceae bacterium | reverse complement strand
GGGCGCTAGGGGAGCCCGAGGCAGGGCAGGGCGCTAGGGGAGCCCGAGGCAGGGCAGGGCGCTAGGGGAGCCCGAGGCAGGGCGACGGGGACGCGGCTCAGTTCAGCAGCCGGAACAGCGTGCCCGCCAGGCGCAGCACGTAGGCGTCCCGCGGGTCGCCGGGGGCATAGCCGGTGAGCTCCTCGATGCGTCCCAGGCGGTACCTCACCGTATTGGCGTGGATGAACAGCCGCCGCGCGGTCGCCTCGATCGACGTCCCGCACGCCCAGAAGGCCTCCAGCGTGCCGACCAGGTCGCCGCCGTAGGCGGCCAGCGGCGCAAAAATCCCCTGGGCGAGCTCGCGGCGGGCGTGCCCGTCGCCGGCCAGCGCCCGCTCGGGTAGCAGGGAGCGGGCGAGGACGGGACGCGGCGCGTCGGGCCAGGCGGGGGCGGCGCGCCGGCCGGCGAGGGCGGCCCGGGCGCTGACGACGGCCTGGCCGAGGTCGTCCACGAGGGGTCCGACGACCACCGGTCCGTCGCCGAAGTGATCGACGAGGTGCGCGACGCGCGCCGAGGCGTCCACGTCGTCGGCGAAGTCGCCGCCGAGCAGCACCACCAGTCGCGGTCCCTGGATCGCCGCGAGCACCTCCAGCCCGAGCCGTCCGGCCGCGATGCGAAGGCGGCCCACCGCCGCGTCCTGCGCGGGTGGATCGCCGATGATCACGCACAACCCCTGCGGGTCGCCCCAGCCGAGCGTGGACGCGCGCGAACTGACCCCGTCGTCGGCGTCGCCGCGCGCCACGGCGTCCATCACCAGCGCCTCCAGCCGCGCGTCCCAGGCGCCGCGGGCCTCGGCGGCGCGGGCGTACACCTCCGCGGCGTCGAAGGCGATCTCGCGGCTGTAGTGCAGCACGGCGGTGGTCAGCACGGGCCGGTCCGTCTCCGCGAGCTGGGTGAGGATTTGTTCCTCGACGGTCTCAACGGTGGCGCGGATCAGGTCCACGGTCTGCTGCAGCGACAGGCTCCGGGTCAGCTCGCGCGGCGCCCCGGCGAAGATGCTCTGCTGGCCCACCCGCGCTCCGCCCTCGCGGAACCAGTCGATGAAGCCGTCCACGCCGGCTCGGACGACGAGCGTCACGGAGGCGCGATTGGCGGCGTCCAGTTCGGAGAACCACGGGTAGCGGCGGGTGATGTCGGCGAGGGCGGCTGTGGTCATGGTCGCGGCCGCCGACGTCAGGCCGTCGGCCAGACCCGCGCGGACGCCGGCGTCCGGCAGCCACCCCGGTGTGTGCCCCATCGCCACCTCCTCTCGCACGCCCTACCGTAGTGGGGTGCAACGCGACCCGGTGGCCGACCTCCGTGAGATCGCCCGGCTGCTCGACCGCCACGGCGGTCAGACGCGGCGGGCGCAGGCGTTCCGCACGGCGGCGGACGTGCTGGCGGGACTGCCGCCCGCGGAGCGGTCGCGCCTCGATGCCGCGCGCGCCTGGGCCACGCTGCCGGGCATCGGCGCCACGACCGCCAAGGTGATCGGGCAGGCGGCCTCGGGCCGCACGCCGGAGTACCTGAGCGAGCTCGTGGACGCCGACGGCCCCCTCGTCGAGGGTGCCAATCCGCTGCTGCGGTTGCTGCGCGGCGATCTGCACACCCACACCGAGTGGTCGGACGGCTCCAGCCCCTTGGAGGAGATGGCGCTCGAAGCGGCCCGGCTGGGCAGGGAGTACCTCGCCATCACCGACCACAGTCCCCGCCTGCGTGTGGCCAACGGGCTCAGCTCGGAGCGCCGCCTCGCCCAGCTCGACCACATCGCCGCCCTCAACGAGGCGCTGCCCGGCCTGCGCGTGCTCGCCGGCGCCGAGGTCGACATCCTCGACGATGGCTCGCTGGACGGCGAGTCCGCTGTGCTGGACCGGCTCGACGTGGTGGTGGCGAGCGTCCACTCCCGGCTGAACATGGACGCCGACGCCATGACGACGCGCATGGTCGCCGCCGTCGCCAACCCCCGGACCACCGTGCTCGGCCACTGCACCGGACGCCTCGTGGCCGGCGACCGTGGCGTCCGCGCGCAGAGCCGTTTCGACGCCGAGGTCGTCTTCGAGGCCTGCCGTCACTTCGGCGTCGCGGTCGAGATCAACAGCCGCCCCGAGCGATGCGACCCGCCCGACGATCTGCTGGAGCTGGCGGCGTCCATGGGGTGCCTGTTCAGCATCGACACCGATGCCCATGCGCCGGGCCAGCTCGGATTCCTCGAGTACGGCGCTGCGCGGGCGTCCGCCGCCGGCATCGATCCCGGGCGCATCGTCACCACGTGGGGCGTGGACGAGCTGCTCGCGTGGGCGTCCCGACCACACGCGTGAACCTGCGCCCGGATGCCCCGGGCGGCTAGGATCGGTACGCCCCGGTGCACGTTCGGCATTGACGCGCCGGCACCGGACCCCGCAGAAAGGACTCTTCGAGTGGCATCTCGCGACAGCGCTGGCCCGATCCTCAACGGCCTGCCGACCAACTTGCCCGACATCGACGGTGAGGAGACGGCCGAGTGGTTGGAGTCGCTCGACCTGCTCATCGATGATCAGGGGCGCAACCGCGCCCGGTACATCATGCTCAAGCTCCTGGAGCGGGCGCGGGAGCGTCACTTGGGGGTTCCGTCGCTGACGGCGACCGACCACGTCAACACGATCCCGCCGGAATCGGAGCCGTGGTATCCGGGCGATCAGGATCTGGAGCGCCAGTTCCGCCGCCTGCTGCGGTGGAACTCCGCGGTCATGGTGCACCGCGCCCAGCGCCCCGGCGTCGGCGTCGGCGGCCACATCTCGACGTTCGCGAGCTCGGCCACCCTGTACGAGGTCGGCTTCAACCACTTCTTCCGCGGCAAGGATCACCCCGGGGGCGGCGACCAGGTGTTCTTCCAGGGGCACGCGAGCCCCGGCATGTACGCCCGCGCGTTCTTGGAGGGACGTCTGGCCGAGGCCGACATGGACGGCTTCCGCCAGGAGCACAGCCACATCGTGGACGGCAAGGTCCGTGCGCTGCCGAGCTACCCCCACCCGCGACAGATGCCGTCGTTCTGGGAGTTCCCGACGGTCTCGATGGGCATCGGCCCGATCAACGCGATCTGGCAGGCCCAGTTCAACAAGTACCTGCACAACCGGGGGCTCAAGGACACCAGCGACCAGCACGTGTGGGCGTTCCTCGGCGACGGCGAGATGGACGAGGTCGAGAGCCGCGGAGCGCTGCAGATCGCGGCGTACGAGGAGCTCGACAACCTCACCTTCGTCGTCAACTGCAACCTGCAGCGCCTCGACGGCCCGGTGCGCGGCAACGGCAAGATCATCCAGGAGCTGGAGGCGTTCTTCCGCGGCGCCGGCTGGAACGTCATCAAGGTCGTCTGGGGCCGCGGCTGGGATCCGCTGCTCGCCTCCGACAAGGACGGCGCGCTGGTCAACCTGATGAACACGACCTCGGACGGCGACTACCAGACGTTCAAGGCCAACGACGGCGCCTACGTCCGCGACAACTTCTTCGGACGCGACCCGCGCACCGCGAAGATGATCGAGGACTGGAGTGAGGACCAGATCTGGCAGCTCACCCGCGGCGGCCACGACTTCCGCAAGGTGTACGCCGCCTACGACGCGGCGACGAAGTTCACCGGCGCCCCGACGGTCATCCTCGCCCACACGATCAAGGGCTACTTCCTCGGCCAGCACTTCGCCGGCAGGAATGCCACCCACCAGATGAAGAAGCTGGCGTTGGACGACCTCAAGCAGTTCCGCGACCGGCTCGACATGCCGGTGACGGACGCCCAGCTCGAGGAGGATCCGTACCGTCCGCCCTACATCCGTCCCGACGAGACCGACGAGCGCATCCGCTACGCCAAGGAGCGCCGTCGCGTCCTCGGCGGGTCGGTACCGGAGCGGCGCGACAACGCCAAGGCCCTGGCCCTGCCGGGGGACAAGGCGTACTCGTCGCTCAAGAAGGGCTCCGGCAAGCAGGAGATCGCCACCACGATGGCGCTCGTCCGGCTGTTCAAGGACCTCATCCGCGACAAGGAGTTCGGGGCGCACGTCGTCCCGATCATCCCGGACGAGGCCCGCACCTTCGGCCTGGACGCCCTGTTCCCGACGATCAAGATCTACAGCCCGCACGGCCAGAACTACACCCCGGTCGATCACGACCTGATGCTGAGCTACCGCGAGTCGAAGACCGGCCAGATCCTGCACACCGGCATCAACGAGGCAGGTTCGGTGGCGGCCTTCTCGGCGGTCGGCAGCAGCTACGCCACCCACGGCATCCCGATGGTGCCCGTTTACATCTTCTACTCGATGTTCGGGTTCCAGCGCACCGGCGACGCGATGTGGGCGGCGGCCGACCAGCTCTGCCGCGGCTTCTACATCGGCGCCACCGCCGGGCGCACCACGCTGACCGGCGAGGGCACCCAGCACATGGACGGCCACAGCCCCGTCCTGGCGGCGACCAACCCGGCCGTCGTCTGGTACGACCCGGCCTACGGCTACGAGATCGCCCACATCGTGCGGGCCGGGCTCGAGCGCATGTACGGCGAGAAGCCCGAGGACGTCGTCTACTACCTGACGGTGTACAACGAGCCGATCCGCCAGCCCGCGCAGCCGGAGGATGTCGACACCGAGGGCATCCTGCGGGGTCTGCACCGCATCAAGGCCGGCGAGGGCGACGGACCGCGCGTCCAGCTGCTCGCGTCCGGCGCTGGCGTCCCGTGGGCGGTCGAGGCGGCCGAGCTGCTGGCGTCCGATTGGGGCGTCGTCGCTGACGTGTGGAGCGTCACGAGCTGGACGGAGCTGCGCCGCGAGGCGATGGAAGTGGATCAGCTGCGCTTCCTGCACCCCGATGAGGAGCGTGAGGACAGCTGGCTCGTCCAGAAGCTGGGTGGCACGCAGGGCCCGATCATCGCGACGAGCGACTACATGAAGCAGACCCAGGACCAGATCGCCCCGTGGCTCGGCGACCGGTTCGCGGCGCTGGGCGCCGACGGGTTCGGCTTCTCGGACACGCGGGCTGCCGCACGACGGTACTTCCACATCGACGGGCCGTCGATGGTCACCAAGGCGCTGCAGAAGCTCGCCGAGGCGGGCCAGGTGGACGCCGGCGTCGTGGCCCAGGCGATCGAGAAGTACCGCCTGCTCGACGTGACGGCTGGGGCGTCCGGGAACACCGGTGGCGAATCCTGATCGATGTCACCGAGGGCCGTCCGCCGTGCGCGGGCGGCCCTCGTGGCGTTCGCGACCGGTGGGGATTGCCGCTTGCGGGGTCGCGGGGTCGCCCGGTCCTCTGGCAGTCTTGGACGCAACGCAAGGTGCGCGAGCGCCGTGCGAAGTGACGTGAGAAGGAGGTCGGGTTCTTGGCTGGGTCGTCTGGTCCGGGGGGCGATACCCGGGCCGCAGCGTTGCATCTGGAGGTCGGACAGGTCGTCCAGGAGCTCGGCTGGGACACGGACGTGGACGCCGGCCTGCGGGACGCCGTCATGGACGCCATCGACTCCGATCTCGTGGAGGACGCCGTCGAGGCGGTGGACGCCGTGCTGCTGTGGTGGCGCGACGAGGACGGGGACGTCGCGGACGGTCTCGTGGACGCCCTGCGTGACCTCGGAGGAGCCGGTCACATCTGGCTGCTGACCCCGAAGGTGGGCCGTGACGGCTACGTCGATCCGACCGACATCGCCGAGGGGGCGTCGACCGCGGGGCTCACGCTCGCCAACGTGGTGAACGTGTCCCCGGCCTGGCAGGCACAGAAGGTCGTCCGGCCCCGGCTCGCTCGACGCTGAACCGCCTCTCGGCGGACGCGCTCACCGGCGGCGGAGCCGGCGCCACCACGCGCCGTGGCCCGTGTTGGCTTGGGTCGGGGCGTGCTCCGCGATGATCCGGCGGCCCCCATCGGTCAGCCGGACCGTGCGGTCGCGGCTCTCCGAAGGCCCGGCGTCGACGCGCTTGACCCAGCCCTTGGCCTGTATCCGATCCCAGAACGCCCGCCCGTCCGGCTGCAGGCCGCAGACCTGGACCGGTTGCTTCCCCGCGACACGCTCCATCACGAACAGGGTCACCAGCGCTGCCCGGCTGACCGGCCAACGCTCGGGATCGGCGGCGCGCTGGCTGAGCTCGAGCTCGGTGGCCGAGATCTTGATCAGCTGCAGAACCCCGTCCGTGACCATGAACGAGCGGCGCACCTCACCCACGATCGCGCAGAAACTGCCGTCGTGGATGACCTCGAGGCCGCTCAACAGCCCTCCGGGCGGGGGAGTGAGCAGCTGATTCCGCACCGCTTGCGTCGAGTCCGTCATGGGGACATCCTCCCGTCATCGTTGGGTCTCGGCCCCGGCCCCTGTCAGAATGGGGAGCCGAGCGAGTCGGGTTTCGGACAACGAAAGCGGACGCGTCTCGGGCGCATAGCTCAGTTGGTAGAGCACCTGCCTTACAAGCAGGCGGTCATCGGTTCGAGTCCGGTTGCGCCCACCGACGATCGATTCAGATCGACAGACGGGGTTGGCGTCCGGCGAGGGATCGGGAACCACGTCGTGGGGTGGATCGGTGGTGCCCTGACGCCAGTGATCCACCCCACGAGCTCTGCTCAGGGCGCTGGTGGCTTACGCCCATGCTGGCCCGGGCAGCGACAGGTCACCGGACCGGTAGAGTGGGTCGACGTGGCAGCAGACATCCAGCAGGACCTCGCCGATCTCGATCGCTCGTTGACGTCGATCGAGGCCGTCGTCGACCCGGCCGGCAAGCGCGCCCAGATCGCGTCGTTGCAGGAGCAGGTGGCCGCGCCGGATCTGTGGGACGACCAGGAGAACGCGCAGCGGGTGACGTCCCAGCTCTCGCGGCTGGAGGCGGAGGTGGAGCGCGTCGCGCGCCTCCGCTCCCGGCTCGAGGACGCCGGCGTCCTGGTGGAGCTGGCCCAGGAGGAGGGCGACGCCGCGTCCCTGACCGAGGCCGAGGGTGAGATCGGACGCCTGCGCGGCGAGATCGAGGCCCTCGAAATCCGCACTCTGTTGTCGGGTGAATACGACGAGCGCGACGCCGTCGTGACGATCCGCTCCGGTGCTGGAGGGGTGGACGCCGCTGACTTCGCGGAGATGCTGCTGCGCATGTATGTCCGCTGGGCCGAACGGCATGGCCACGCCGTCAAGGTGATGGACACCAGCTACGCCGAAGAGGCGGGGCTGAAGTCGGTGACCTTCGAGGTGAGCGCACCGTTCGCCTACGGCACCCTCTCGGTGGAGGGCGGCACGCACCGGCTGGTCCGCATCAGCCCCTTCGACAATCAGGGGCGCCGTCAGACCAGCTTCGCCGCCGTCGAGGTGATCCCGCTCATCGAGCAGACCGACCACATCGAGGTTCCCGAGGCGGACATCCGCGTCGACGTCTTCCGCAGCTCGGGGCCCGGCGGCCAGTCGGTGAACACCACCGACTCGGCCGTCCGCATCACCCATCTGCCGACCGGACTGGTGGTCTCGATGCAGGACGAGAAGAGCCAGATCCAGAACCGCGCCGCCGCCATGCGCGTCCTCCAGTCGCGCCTGCTGCTGCTCAAGAAGCAGGAGGAGGACGCGAAGAAGAAGGAGCTCGCGGGCGACGTCAAGGCGTCCTGGGGCGACCAGATGCGCAGCTACGTGCTCAACCCGTACCAGATGGTGAAGGACCTGCGGACCAGCTTCGAGGTCGGCAACCCCGAGGCGGTCTTCGACGGCGACATCGACGGCTTCATCGACGCCGGCATCCGGTGGCGCATGCAGGCCGGCCTCGAGTCCTGAGCCGGACGCCGGCGTCCGGCGCGCCGCCGACCGGCGGGAGCCCTCGTCGCCTACAGTGGAGCGCGGCCGGCTGAGAAACTCTCAGCACCCTTCCCCGATCCCCCAACACCGGCCCGAGGCGCAGCAGTGATCACCTTTGAACAGGTCTCGAAAACCTACCCCGGGCAGCGGCGAGCAGCCCTGTCCGGAGTCGACGTCGCCATCAACGATGGCGAATTCGTCTTCCTCGTCGGACCCTCGGGTTCAGGCAAGTCCACCTTCCTGCGGCTGATCCTCCGCGAGCACACCGCGACCAAGGGCGCCGTCAAGGTCAACGGGCACGACGTCGGACGCCTGCCCGGTTGGCGGGTGCCGGGGCTGCGGCGCCGGGTCGGCACGGTCTTCCAGGACTTCCGCCTGTTGCCCGGCAAGACGGTGTATGAGAACGTGGCGTTCGCGCTTCAGGTGATCGGCAAGTCCGGCTCCCACATCCGCCAGATGGTGCCTGCCACTCTCGATCTCGTCGGTCTCGCCGACAAGCGCGACCGTCTGCCCGATGAGCTGTCGGGCGGCGAGCAGCAGCGTGTCGCCCTGGCGCGCGCCGTCGTGAACCAGCCGCCGATTCTTATCGCCGACGAGCCCACGGGCAACCTGGATCCCGCCACGAGCGTCGGGATCATGAAGCTGCTCGACCGCATCAACAAGGCCGGGACGACCGTCGTCGTCGCCACCCACGATTCCACCATCGTCGACCAGATGCGCCGCCGCGTCATCGAGCTGAACGCGGGCGCCGTCGTCCGCGACCAGGCCCAGGGCGTCTACGGGTACCGCTGAGGGAGGGACACACATGCGTCACACGTGGAGGGAAGCCTTCTCGGGCCTGCGCCGCAACGGGTCGATGGCCCTGGCCGTCATCGTCACGATGTGGGTCTCGCTGTCGCTGTTCGGCGTGGGGTTGCTGGCCACCCAGCAGGTCGATCTCATCAAGGGTCGCTGGTACGACCGCATCGAGATCACGGTGTTCCTGTGCACCGCCGACTCCTCGGGCCCCAACTGCACGCCCGGACAGAACGCCACGGACGCCCAGCGCGAGGCTGTCCGCGCCGCGCTGGAGGCCGACCCCGAGGTCCAGACCGTGTACTACCAGGACAAGGAAGAGGTCTTCGAGGAATTCCGCCAGGCCTACGTGGACTCGCCGATCCTTTCCTCGATGTCGTCTGAGAACATGCAGGATCTTTTCAGGATCAAGCTGGTGAACCCCGAGGAATACGCGTCGGTGCAGGCGACCGTGTCCGAAATGCCGGGGGTGCAGGCGATCCAGGATCTGCGGCAATACCTCGACCCGCTTTTCGAGTGGTTGAACCTCGGCCGCTGGCTGGCCGTCGGGGCGTCCGCGCTGCTGCTCGGGGCCGCGATGCTGCAGATCGCCAACACGATCCGCGTGGCCGCCTTCAGCCGCCGGCGCGAGATCGGGATCATGCGGCTGGTGGGGGCCAGCAACGCCTACATCATGGCGCCGTTCCTCATCGAGTCGCTGCTCGCGGCGCTCCTCGGGGCGGCTCTGGCGGGGGGCACGCTTGCCGCCCTCCAGCAGTTCGTGATCATCGAAAAGGCTAAACCTGCCATCCAGAGTGTGCAGTGGATCGGCTGGGATCACGTGGGGATTGCCGTCGTTGGACTTGTCATCGTCGCGGTGGTGCTTTCTATCATCCCAACGTTGATAGCGACGCGCCGCTTCCTCCGGGTGTGACCCCGGTGGTTCGGTCGCGTCGGCCGAATCACCGAAGGGATCCCCCCCGTGTATGCAGTCTCCGGCGCCTCCCGGCGCCCCGTCGCCCCCCGACGCGGCCGGACGGTCGTCACCTCGGCGCTCGTCGTGCTGGCGACCAGCCTGGCCGCCCCGGTGGCGCACGCCGACACCCTGGCCGAACTCAGGGCCGCCGCGGCCACCGCGCAGGCGAATCAAAACAATGCGCAGCAGGCGATGGGCGAATCGAATATGAATCTCGATTCAGCCACCGCCGCGCTGGCGAATTCGCAGGCGCAATTGTCCGCCGCGCAGGCAGTTCTCGCCGATCTGCAGGTGCAATTGTCGGCTGCCCGGGAGCGTGACGCGCAATTGGCGGAGGAATTGGCGGCGGCCCAGGCGGCGCTCGAGGAGGCGCGGGCCAAGGTGGCCCAGGGGGAGGCCGACGTCGCCGCCCAGCAGAAGGTGATCGTGGGGGCGGTCACGGAGTCCTATCAGCAGCGCACGGATCTCGAGGGGCTGTCGGTCGTCTTCGGCTCGCAGTCGACCGCCGAGTTGGGCCAGCGCATCCAGTGGAACACCACCATCTTCGACGCCCAGGCCGCGCAGAAGGCGCGCCTGGACGCCATCCTGCTGCAGTTGGAGCAGGATCGCGACGAGGCCGCCGCCCTGGAGCAGCAGGTGGCCAATGCCAAGGCTGAAGCCGAGGCCAACGTTCTCAGGATTGCCGACCTCGAGGCGCAGGCGGCCGCCCAGCGCCAGGCCGTCGCGGCCCTGGTGTCGGCCAACGAGGCCGCCAGGCAGAGCGCCGCAGCCCAGTTGGCCGCCGACGAGGCCGCGTTCAGCTCCTATCAGGCCGAGGAGGACCGGCTCCAGTCCGAGATCCAGGGCGAGCTCGCGCGGCTGAAGGCCGAGGCGGAGGCCCGGGAGCGCGCCGAGCGGGAGGCGCGCGAGCGGGCCGCCCGTGAGGCCGCAGCCAAGCGGGCGGCGGAGGCGGCGCAGAGTCGGGCCGATGCCCAGGCCCGATCGGCGGCCAAGGCGTCGCAGTCCTCCACCTCGAACTCGGGCTCCAGTGGGGCCGGGGCGCCGGCGTCCAGCTCGTCGTCCACCTCGCGTACGGGCGCACGCACGTCCTCGGTCGGCTTCATCCGTCCCATCAACGCCTCGCCGGGCTCGGCGTTCGGCCTGCGGTTCCACCCGATTCTGAAGGTCTGGCGTCCGCACAACGGCAACGACTGGGGCGCTGCCACCGGGACGCCGATCTACGCAGCGCAGTCCGGAGCGGTGCTCAAGGCGGGCCCGAACGGCGGCTTCGGCAACTTCGTGCTGATCGGGCACGGCAACCTCGTCGGGGGCAAGTACGTCACGACGGGGTACGCGCACCAGTCGCGGATCGCCGTGTCGGTGGGTCAGCGCGTGGAACGCGGGCAGCTCATCGGCTACGTGGGCAACACCGGCCTCTCGACGACGCCGCACCTGCACTTCGAGGTGCGCCTCGACGGCGTCCCGGTCAACCCGATGCTGTACCTGCCCTGACGCCCGGGGTGTCCGCCCTGCCGCGCGTCCCGCGGCGTTGTGGGGCGGGGTTATGCTGATCCCTCCGGGCACACGTTGAAGGGGGATCTACCATGCCACGACCCACGGGTCGGGTCCTCGTGGCCCAGAACAAGAAGGCGCGCCACGACTACCACATCGGCGACACGGTGGAGGCGGGACTCGTTCTGATGGGCACGGAGGTGAAGTCGCTGCGTGCCGGCCGGGCCTCGTTGGCCGAGGGCTTCGCGACGGTCGACGACGGCGACGTGTGGCTGCGCAACGTGAACATCCCGGAGTACGCGTTCGGCACGCACAACAACCACTTGCCGCGGCGCAACCGCAAGCTCCTGTTGAAACGTCGCGAGATCGACCGGCTGGAGCGTGAGGTTGCCAATTCGGGCCGGACGCTCGTGCCGCTCAGCATCTACTTCAGCGACGGTTACGCCAAGGTCGAACTGGCGGTCGCGACCGGCAAGCGGGACTGGGACAAGCGGCAGACCATCGCGGCGCGCGACGCCGATCGGGAGGCCCAGCGGGCCCTGGCGACCCGCAACAAGGGCAGGCGATGACGAGGTGAACGTCGCGCGTCCGCGGTTCGCCGCGGTCCTCGTCGGCCTGGTGGCGCTGCTCGGGCTGTGGCTCGGGGTGGCGTCGCCCGCGTCCGCCCAGGACTCCTACGACCGCTTCGATGTCGCCTACACGGTCTCACCCGACGGGGCCGTGAGCGTGTCCGAGACGGTGGTCCTGGTGTTCGGGCCCAACTCCGGACGCCACGGGTACGACCGTTACCTGGTGACCCGGGAGCCCTATGACGACAACCAGGACATGGTGTACGACATCTCCGACATTTCGGTCACCAGCCCCGATCCCGGGGTGTCCACCGAGGTCCAGACGTCGCGCTACAACCCGGGTGACAATCCGCGCGAGGGCGTGCTGCGGATCCGCATCGGCAGCGCCGAACGCACCATCACCACGCCGAGCGTGACCTACCAGATCAGCTACGTCATCCGCGGGGCCCTGCGCAGCACCGGGCCGGCGCCCGAGCTCTACTGGGATGTCACCGGCTCGCAGATGGATCCCATCGCCAGCTCCACCGTCACGGTCAGCGTCCCGGGTGGGGCCCAGGATGTGCGCTGCGCGGTCGGTGAGGTGGGCTCGACGACGCCGTGCGACCGCGCCACGATCTCCTCCGGCGAGGCCGTCTTCACCCAAAACGGCCTGGCGGCGGGGGAATTGCTGACCATCGCCGTCCAGATACAATCGAGCGCCGTCACCGGCGCGACCCCGATTCTCACCGAGCGCGGCGACGCGGAGGACATGCGGGTCACGCGCGTGATGCAGGCCGCCGGAGCCGTGGCCGCGGTGGGCATTCCGGTCCTCGGCTGGTGGTACTACCGGCGGAACGGGCACGATCAGCGCTACGCAGGCCTTCCGCCGGGCACCGTGCCCGCGCACGGCCAGCGGGCGACCCTCGAGATGCACGATCCGCGCACCGAGGTGCCCGTGGCTTTCGCCCCGCCCAAGCTGCCGCTGGCTTACGCCGGCTACCTGCTCGATGGCCACTACCGGGCGCAACACCTCACGGCCACGCTGATTGGTCTCGCGACGTCCGGCGCCATCCAGCTGAGCAGCCAGCGGGGGACCACCGCCATCCTCCGCAACCCCGAGAAGGCCGTCGACGAGCCGAGCCGGCTCCTGTTGGCCGAGATCTTCGGTCGCGGTGAGGACGCGGTCGACGTGAGCCGTGCCGGACAGCTCGCCAGGGCGTCCGATCGTTTGTCGGCGGACGCCCGCGCGGTGGCCTCCGGCGAGGGCTGGTTCCGACGCATCGCGCGTGGACGCCGCTCCGGCTCGGTCATGGGGCTGCTGTGGGGCGGCTTCCTGTTCCTGCTGTTCCTCGACAACCCCGCCCTGGCCGGGATCGGCTGGTTCCTCGGCCCTGCCACGCTGGCGCTCATCGTCACGCTGCTTGTCGTCCGGACCCGCATGGCTCGGGGCCAGCGGACGGCGCTGGGCCGTGCCTGGACCGACCAGATCGAGGGGTTCCGCACCTACATCGCGACCGCCGAGGCCGACCAGCTCCGGTTCGAGGAGGGCGAGGACGTCTTCAGCAAGTACCTGCCGTGGGCCGTGCTCTTCGGGCTGGCCGAGCGGTGGGTGGCGGTGTGTCAGCAGGCCATCGCCCTCGGCCGACTCACCCAGCCGGACACGAGCTGGTACGGCGGCACGTTCTGGGACGGCCCGATCGTGTTGTGGAACCTCGACACCCTCGGCTC
>JAKDIK010000206.1 GCA_030450535.1 Propionibacteriaceae bacterium | reverse complement strand
CGCACGCCGCGACCGCCGACGACAGGGTGCAGCCGGTGCCGTGGGTGTTGCGGGTGGCGATCCGCTCGCCGGTCAGGTCGGCCACGCCCGAGGCGTCGGCGAACACGTCGACCAGAGCGTCGCCGGCCAGGTGACCACCCTTGGCGAGCACGGCCCGCGTCCCGGTCTGGACCAGGGCCCGCGCCTGCGCGCGGAGTCCGTCCACGTCCTCGGCCTCGCCGACCCCGAGCAGGAGGCCCGCTTCGGGCAGATTGGGCGTCACCAGGTCGGCCAGGGGCAGCAGCGCAGCCCGGATGGCCTCGACCGCGTCCTCGGCCAGCAGACGGTCGCCGGAGGTCGCGACCATGACCGGGTCGAGGACGATCACGCCGAAGGCGTCGCGCCGCTCGCGGATCACGTCCGCCACGGCCGTCACCGTCGCCGCGTCGCTCAGCATGCCGATCTTCGTGGCGGCGACCGGCAGGTCCTCCACGACCGCAGCCACCTGGGCGACCACGAACGCCGGGTCGAGCCCGCGCGCGTCCCGCACGCCCTGGGTGTTCTGCACGGTCAGTCCGGCGAGGGCCGCGGCGCCGTACACGCCGAGAGCCGAAAACGTCTTGAGATCGGCCTGGACGCCGGCACCCCCGCTGGGGTCGGAACCGGCGATCGACAGGCAGACGGGGCGCGCGGTGCTACTCACCCGCCCACCCTAATCACGTGTGCTTAGATGGGGACATCCCACGGGTGCCCGAGCACGGGCTGAGATCAGGCTGGCGCTGCCTGAACCGTCGAACCTGTCCGGATCATGCCGGCGTAGGAAGAGAGATGTCCATGGAGACCCATTCGCAGCACCGTCCCAGCACGCTCACCGACGGCGACGTCACGGTCCCGGTGACCGCGATCGGCCTCGCCGACTCACCCGACGGGAGGCCCAATCCCGACGTCCTCGTCTACCGCACGTGCGGCCCCGAGGTGAACCCGACCGAGGGTCTGCCGCCGTCGCGCCAGGCGTGGATCGATGCGCGCGGTGACACCGAGCGCCACGAGGCACGTCCGCGTTACCTCGCCGACGACGGACGCAGCGCCGTCCGCCGCGGTGAGGCGTCCGAGCGGTGGCAGGGACGCGCGCACGATCCCATTCGTGCGCAGGAGGGCCGTCGCGTCACCCAGATGCACTACGCGCGCAACGGCGTCGTGACCCCGGAGATGCGGTACGTCGCCCTGCGCGAGGGCGTCGCGGTCGAGAAGGTCGTCGAGGAAGTCGCGGCCGGTCGGGCGATCATTCCGGCCAACATCAACCACCCCGAGTCCGAGCCCATGATCATCGGGCGGGCCTTCCTCACCAAGGTCAACGCCAACATCGGCAACTCTGCGGTCACCAGCTCGATCGCCGAGGAGGTCGAGAAGCTCACCTGGGCCACCCGCTGGGGAGCCGACACGGTGATGGACCTGTCCACCGGCGACGACATTCACACCACGCGGGAGTGGATCGTCCGCAACTCACCCGTCCCCATCGGCACCGTGCCGCTCTACCAGGCGCTGGAGAAGGTCGACGGCAAGGCCGAGGACCTCACCTGGGAGGTGTACCGCGACACGGTCATCGAGCAGGCCGAGCAGGGCGTCGACTACATGACCGTGCACGCCGGCGTGCTGCTGCGCTACGTGCCGCTGACCGCCGAGCGGGTCACCGGCATCGTCAGCCGCGGCGGCTCGATCATGGCCGGCTGGATGCTGGCCCACCACCGCGAGTCCTTCCTCTATGAGCACTTCGACGAGCTGTGCGAGATCTTCGCCGCCTACGACATCGCGTTCAGCCTCGGTGACGGGCTGCGGCCCGGCTCCATCGCGGACGCCAACGACGAGGCCCAGTTCGCCGAGCTGAAGACGCTCGCCGAACTCACCGAGCGCGCGTGGGCCTACGACGTGCAGGTGATGGTCGAGGGTCCCGGGCACATCCCGCTCGACCTGGTGCCCGAGAACGTCGAACTCGAGCAGGACTGGTGCCACGGCGCGCCGTTCTACACCCTCGGCCCCCTCGTCACCGACATCGCGCCCGGCTACGACCACATCACCTCCGCCATCGGCGCCGCGGTGATCGCCATGCACGGCACCGCCATGCTCTGCTACGTCACGCCCAAGGAGCACCTGGGCCTGCCCAACCGCGACGACGTCAAGACCGGCGTGATCACGTACAAGATCGCCGCGCACGCGGCCGACGTCGCCAAGCGGCACCCCGGCGCGCAGGTGCGCGACGACGCCCTCAGCAAGGCCCGCTTCGAGTTCCGCTGGCACGACCAGTTCGCCCTGTCGCTGGACCCCGAGACCGCCATCGCCTTCCACGACGAGACCCTGCCGGCGGAGCCCGCCAAGACGGCGCACTTTTGCTCCATGTGTGGGCCGAAGTTCTGCTCGATGCGGATCAGCGCCGACATCCGCGCCCGCTACGCCGACGGCGCACAGGAGGGCATGGAGGAGAAGTCTCGCGAGTTCCGTGAGCGGGGAGCGTCGGTCTACCTCGACATCGCCGAGGTGCAACGGTGACCCTGCCGACTCTTCGGCGGCCGCGGGGGTTGGTCCCCGAGCTACCCCCGGACGGCCGCTCGGCCGTGCGGGGCGGCGTGTGGGGCAACTACGTCGACCAGGTGAACATCTTCCTGCCCGTCACCGCACTCGCGCCCGCGTTGCCGGTGCTGGCCGGGCCACACGTCACGGCGACCACCGCGGCCCTCGTGATCATGGCCACCCTCATCGGACGCCCCGTGGGCGCCATGATCTTCGGCCAGGTCGCCGACCGCATCGGCCGGACCCGCACCACGAAGATCGCCCTCGCCGGGACGGCCGCCTGCACGCTGGGCATCGCCGCGGTCCCGGACTGGCACGTGCTCGGCGCGGCCACCATCGGCCTCATCGTCGCCCTGCGCTTCATCGGCGGAGCGTTCCTGGCCGGGGAGTACACGTCCGCGATCCCGCTCGCCATGGAGTGGTCCACGCCGCGGCGTCGCGGGCTCGTGTCGGGTCGGATCATGGCGATGGCGCCGTGGGCGCAGGCCACGATCGCGTTCGTCACCGTCGCCCTGCTGGCCCTGCTCGGCCTGGACGCCTACGCCGCCTGGGGCTGGCGGATGTCGTTCGTGGCCGGAGGACTGGCCTCGATCGTCATGCTCGTCTTCTACGCCCGGCGCGTCGCGGACGCACCCGTGTTCGTGCGCCAACCGCGGACGCCCGGCGAGGCTGTCGGGCTCGCCGACGTGCTGGCCGGGCGCTGGGCCCGACCGTTCTGGCGCGTCTTCGGGCTGATGACCGGCCTGTGGTTCTGCACGAACATGGTGGTGATCGTCGTCGCGCAACGCCTGCCGGGGCTCGGGCTCAGCCCGCTCGAGGTGTCGCTCGTGCTCGGGGTGGCGTCGGTGGCCCAGGCGCTCGTGATGGCCCGCACCGGCCACCTCTCCACCCTCACCGGACGCCGCCGGTTCTTCGTCGTCGGTGGAACCCTCGCGGCCGCGATGGCGCCCGTGCTCTGGTGGTTCGTCCTCGGCCGTCCGGACGCCGCGGGCCCCGGTGCCCTGGGGGTCGCCCTCGTCGGTGTCGCCGTGCTGCAGGTCGCCACCGTCACCCCGTACGGGCCGATCGGCGCCTACCTCAACGAGATCTTCCCGACCAGGGTGCGGGCGACGGCGTACGGCACCGCGTACTCGCTGTCGATCGTGGGTCCCGCGCTGTATCCCTTCTACCTGCCGCCGCTGGTCGCCCTCTTCGGCCCGGATCTGCCGGTGATGGCCTTGCTCGTCATCGGCGGGCTGATGGTCGCGGGATGCGCCGCCGCCGGGCCGGCCATGACGCCGACCGAGATCGAGAGGAACACCTTCGATGCCCGCTAACCTCGCGTGCGTCGTGGACGCCGTCCGTGCCCGCACCCCGCTCGTGCACTGCCTCATGGCCACCGTCTCGATGGGGATCGTGGCCGACGGCCTCCTCGCCGCTGGCGCGCGCCCGATGATGACCGAGACGCAGGCCGAGGCGCCCACCATGGACGCCCTCGCCGATGCTCTCCTGATCAACCTCGGCACCCTCAGCACGGACGCCATGGCCGGCATCCCGCCCACCGTCGACAGCGCCCGAGCCGCCGGACGGCCGTGGGTGCTGGATCCCACCGCCGTCGGGGTCGCCCCCGTCCGGACGCAGTTGGCCCGCGAGCTGGGCACCCGCTCGCCGGTCGTCGTGCGCGGCAACGCGTCCGAGGTGGTCGCCCTGGCGGGGGCGGGAGCCGGCGGCCGCGGCGCCGATGCCCGCCACGGGGTGCGCGAGGCCCTGGCCGCGGCGCGCTGGCTGGCCCGGAGGAACGGGTGCGTGGTGTCCATCTCCGGCGATGTCGACCTCGTCACCAACGGCAACCGGGTGGTGGGCGTCCATTCGGGGCACCCGTTGTTGGCCCGCGTCACCGGCACCGGCTGCCTGCTGGGGGGTCTCGTGGCCGCGTGCTGCGCCGTGGCGCCCCCGTTCGAGGCGGCGCTGGCCGCGTCCGCCTGGCTGGGTGCGGCAGGGGAGCGGGCCGCGGCGACGGCGTCCGGGCCGGGCAGTTTCAAGACGGCGCTGATCGACGCGCTCGACACGCTGACCGCGGCCGACATTGCGGCCGTGCGCTGTGAGGAGGAGTGATGGGCATCGATCTGCGCGTGTACCTGGTCACGGCCGGGTCCGACCGACGCACCGTCGAGGTGGCCGCCGAGGCCGCCGCCGCGGGCGCCGGGATCGTCCAGGTGCGTGCCAAGGAGGCCTCCACCCGCGAGCTGTTGGCGCTCCTCGGGGCGGTGGCGGACGCCGTGGGTGCGGCCAACGCGACCACCCGGGTCCTGGTCGACGACCGGGCCGACGTCGCGTATGCCGCCCGCCGGGCCGGACGCCGCGTGCACGGCGTCCACCTCGGAGCCGACGACCTGCCGCCGGAGGACGCCCGCGCGCTGCTGGGCGCCGACGCCGTGATCGGGTTCACCACGGGCACCCTCGAGCTGGTCCTCCAGGCCCAGGCGCTCGTCGGCGTCGTCGACTACCTCGGCGCCGGACCGTTCCGGCCCACGCCCACCAAGGACTCCGGGCGCGAACCCCTCGGCGTCGCGGGCTACCGGCCCCGGGTGGCGGCGGCCCGTCTACCGATCATCGCGATCGGCAGCGGGGGCGGCG
>JAKDIK010000035.1 GCA_030450535.1 Propionibacteriaceae bacterium | reverse complement strand
CGGTAAAGGCGTTCACCGTGACGCTCCAGTCGTAGTTGGAGATGGTTGACCCCAATGGGTAGGGCGACTCGCGACTCCCCTCCTCGGGCTGGCCGTCTTCATTGCTCGTGTTGGGGTCGACTGCGTCCGTGTTGTCCAGCTGGGACGGTGCGACCGTGGCCGTCCCGCCCCCCGCACTGCTGAAAGCATCACTCACCACCAGCAGCATGGCGATGACACCGACGATGGTGCCGACGATGGAGATGATGAGGGCAGCGATTGCGAGCGCCTTCCCCTGGTCCTTCAGGAAGAAGGTGACGAGCGAGAGGATGAAGGCCACGGGCAACAGGAGCCAGCCCACGATCATTGCTCCCGGTGTGATCGCGAAGAAGCCACCCGGCGATGGCGACGATCAGGGCGATCGTTCCCATCGTTCGCGTGCGGGCGGGTGCGGGGAGGCGCCGCCAGGGGGCGGTCCGTAGGGGCCCGGCTGCCCGAGCGGCCCGGCCGGTGCCCCGGGGGGCACGTATGTCCCCGGAGGCGCATAGTAGTAATTCTGCCTTGTCCCCGAGGGCTGGGGGCTGTGCGGAGGCTGTTGTTGACTGGCCATCAGAGTTCCCTTGCTGCACGCGGGCGGTCGTCGCGCACGTTCCGCATGATAGGGGTAGGGGGCCGGTCTGCAAGATGCCAGCCGGGCGCACCTCAGCAGAGTGGAGTTAATTCGTTATCATTCGCACAGTGATTTCTTCGCCGACCGCAAGTCTGTGAGCCGCGACCAGTCTGGACGGGCTCCATGCCGACCCGCTCGTTCACCACCCCGCCGGATATCCGTCGGCCCGCGGCTCGGACGCGGCGACGAGGGTCCCGTCCGCGAGCCGCCAGATCGCCTGGCCCCGGCCGAACACCCCCGCATGCGGCGCCACCTGCACGGCATGCCCCCGGGACGCCAACGAAGCCACGATCTCCGGCCCCGCGGACGCCTCCACCTCCACCCGTTCGGCCTCGGCGTCGTAGAACCAGCGCGGGCGTCCCAGCGCGGTCTGCGGGTCGTCGCCCAGATCGACCGTGTCGAGCACCACCTGCACGTGGCCCTGCGCCTGCATGTGCCCGCCCATGACTCCGAACGGCCCCACGGGTTCACCGCCCCGGGTCAGGAACCCCGGGATGATCGTGTGGAACGGCCGCTTGCCCGGCGCCAGCTCGTTGGGGTGGCCCGGCTCCAGCGAGAAACCCCAGCCCCGGTTCTGCAGCGCGATGCCGGTGCCCGGCACCACCACGTGCGACCCGAACCCGGCGAAGTTCGACTGGATGAAGCTCACCTGCTGCCCCTCGGCGTCCGCGGTGCACAGGTAGACGGTGTCGGACGCCCGCGGGTCCACCGCCACCGGCGGGGCTGCCCGCTCCCCGAGGGCCGCGCGCCGGCGTCCGATGTGGGCCTCGCCCAGCAACTCGGCCACCGGCACGTCCACGAACGCCGGGTCGGCCACCAGCGCGTGCGTGTCCGCCAACGCCAACTTCATCGCCTCGATCTGCCGGTGCCACGCGGCCGGGTCCGGACGCTCACCCTCGGGCACCGGCCCCGGCCCGGCGGGCTCGAAGCCCTCCAGGATCCGCAGGGCAATCAGCGCCGCGATGCCCTGCCCGTTCGGGGGGATCTCCCACACCTCGTGATCCCGGTCGGGCACCGAGATCGGCGCCACCCCCTCCGCGCGGGGCCCGGCCAGGTCGTCCGCGCCCAGCACCCCGCCCGTGGCGGACGCGAACGCCACGATCCGCTCGGCCAGCTCGCCGGCGTAGAACTCCTCCCCGACCGATTCCCCGATCGACCGCAGGGTCGCGGCGGTGGCGTCCGAGCGCCAGAAGGCGCCCACGCGCGGCACCCAGCCGCCCGGCGCGAAGTGCGGCAGGAAGCCGGACGCCGACGCGTCACTCCCTCGCCCGAGCCGGTCGGTCACCGCGCGCACGCCGCGACCCCACCCCCACGCCACCACCGGTGACAGCGCGAAGCCCTCCTCAGCCAGCTGCGCCGCCGGCTCCACCACGTCGGCGAACGGCAGGCGTCCGAACCGGCCGTGCAGGTCGGCCCAGGCGCGCACGGCCCCGGGCACGGTCGCCGATGTCCAACCCAGCGCCGGCATCGCTGTTAGCCCGGCGTCCCGCAACCCCGCGGCCGTCAGCCCCGCCGGAGCGCGTCCGGACCCGTTCAGCCCGTGCAGGTTCCCGCCGTCCCACACCAGGGCGAAGGCGTCCGAACCCAGCCCGTTGCTGCACGGCTCGACGACGGTCAGCGCCGCGGCCGTGGCGATGGCGGCGTCCACCGCATTGCCCCCGGCCCTCAGTATCGACAACCCCGCCTGCGCGGCCAGCGGCTGGCTGGTGCACACCGCGCCGTGACGCGCGAACACCGGCGCGCGGCGCCCGGGCTCGGCCAGCGGATCGAGATGCATCAGCCCTCCCACGCCAACACGAGGCGGACGGCCTCGACGAGGGAGTCCGCATCCGCCGTGGCGGGCGGCACATCGGCCGTCCACGCCCGCCCGCGCGGCAGGTACACCGACCGCAGACCGGCTGCGTGGGCGCCGGCGATGTCGGCCTCGGCGGAATCGCCGATCATCCAGGCGCCGGCCAACGGCTCGCCAGCCTGCTGCGCCGCCAGGTCGAAGATCGTCGGATCGGGCTTGCGGACGCCGCACGCGTCCGAGATCACCCAGCCCGCCACCATCGCGTCCAGCCCCAGCCAGCGGATCTTCGCCTCCTGCTGCGCCTCCACCCCGTTGGTCACGATGAACGGCGTCCAGCCCGCCTCGCGTGCGGACGCGAGCGCCTCGGCGGCGCCGGGCACCAGGCTCAGGTGCGCCACCACACCCGCCCGGAGCACCTTCACGATCGACTCCTTGTCCTGCGGCGACAGCCCCAGCAGCTCGGCCAGGTCGTCGGCCACCTCAGGCTTGTACCGCAGGCCGTCGCCGTCGGCCAGCACCATGGCCTCCAGCAGGTCCGCGCGCGAGCCGCGCTCGGCCAGGTACGACGTCGCCCAGGCACGGTAGGCGGCCTCGCGGTCGACGAGGGTGTTGTCCAGATCCAGGAAGAGAAGCGGCATGGTCTCACCCAATCACACGCCACCGACAAGCGACCCCACGCGTCTACGATCACCCCCATGACGTCCCTCGCCGCGCTCGACGCCCTGGCCGAGCTGCCGCAGCGTCGCCGCGATCCGCTGGTCGTCATCGCCGAACAGAACGCGAACCGGCTGCCCGACCTGGTCGGCGTCCGCATGTCCCGCATGGTCACCTCGCCCTTCGCCCTCTTCCGCGGCAGCGCGGCGCAGATGGCGTCCGACCTCTCCCGGACGCCGAACAGCGGCATCCGTGTCCTGAGCTGCGGGGACGCCCACCTCTCCAACTTCGGCTTCCACACCCCGCCCGAGCGCGTCACCCGGTTCGATCTCAACGAGTTCGACGAGGGCGGCATGGCCCCCTGGGAATGGGACGTGAAACGCCTGGTGGCGAGCGTGCACCTCGCCGTCCTCGACCAGGGCGCACCCGAGTCCACCGCGCTGGACGCCGGACGCGTCACCGCCAAGGCCTACCGCAAGGCGATCCGGCGGCTGCACCAGATGTCGCCGGTCGATCGCTTCCACGCCCGCATGACGGACCGCGATCTCGCACGGCTGGCGTCCACCCGCGACCAGCGCAAGGCGCTCGCCCACGCCACCGAACGCCCCCGGACGCCGGAGTCCGCCCAGGTGCTCACCCGGCTCGTCCTGTCGGGCAACGGCGGACGCCGGCGCATCATCGACCAGCCGCCCCTCACCCGCCACACCGACGACGCCACCCACGACGAATTGGAGGTGCTGTGGCAGCGCTACGTCGCCGCCACGCGCGAGGAGGTCCGGTACCTGCTCGGCGGCTACACCCTCGTCGATCACGTGCTGCGCGTCGTCGGCGTGCGGTCGGTGGGGCTGCGCTGCTACATCGTGCTGCTCGAGGACGCCCACGGTGATCCGCTCTTCCTGCAGGTCAAGCAGGCGACGCCGTCGGTGCTCGCCTCCCACGGCCGCATCGACCAGACGTGCCCGGCCTTCGGCTTCCGCACGGGGGACGACCTCGGTGACGGATTCCGGGTCGTCGCGGCCCAGCGCGTCCTCCAGGCCACGCCGGATCCCTTCCTCGGGTGGGTGCGCGGCCGGATCGGCGACCAGGGAGAAACCGACTTCTACTGGCGCCAGTTCCGTGACACCCGCGGCTCCGTCGACCTCTCGCGTCTGGACGCCGACGGCACCGCCGCCACGGCCCGCGTATGCGCCGGGCTGCTGGCCCGCGCGCACGCCCAGTCACCCGACCTCGACGGCATCGCGGAGTTCTGCGCGCTCGGCGCCAAGCGGCTCGACCGCCTGCTCGCGAACTTCGGACGCCGCTACGCCAGCCTCGTCCGGCACGACTTCGAGACGGTGAGCGCCGCCGCCGCGAAGGGAGCTGTGCCGCTCACCCGTCCGTGAGCGCGTGCTCGGCGGACGCCAGCGCCCCGCGCGCCCGCTCGAGGGCCTTCTCGGCCCGCGACCTCCGTGTCGTGGCGAGCCGCAGGTCCCGCTCGGCGGCGGCGACATCGGCCTGGGCGTCGGTCAGGGTCGCCTCGGCCTGCTCGACCTCGGCGAGGGCCGCGTCCCGGGCCGCGAGCAGTTCCGGCGACGGTCCGGTGGGTGCAGGTTCGGACGCCTCCGGCTCAGGCCCGGACGCCCCCGCCTCGGTCGCATCCGGCTCAGTCGCATCCGGCTCGGACCCCGACGGCGCGGCCGCCATCGCCGCCAGCGCGGCGGACAGATCCACTTCGCCGAAGCCGCCGTAGCTCAGCGGGTGGACGAGGCGTCCGGACGCCACCGCCGCGGCCGCCTCAGGATCGGACAGGGCCGCGCGCAGGGTCGTCCGCACCTCGTCCAGCGCCGCCGGGCTCGCCGTCACCTTGAGCGCGCCGAGATGGGCGACCAGATCGGCCACCACCCGGGCCTCCAGCCGCGTCCGCCGACCCGACAGTTCCCGGACGCGGGCCGCCGCCAGCCCCGCTTGGGCCTCGCGCAGCTCTTCGCCCAAGCCCAGCCACTCCCGCAGCGACACCAGTGACGCCCGCGCGGCCACGTTCACGTACCACGCCGACAGCGTCGGACGCCGCAGCGCCGTGATCGCGGCGGCCAGAGCGCGATCACCGGACGCCCGCGCGGCCTTCGCCGCCGCCGTCCGCTCGGCCACGAATATCCCCGGCTCGCCGCTGTACAGCCGTTCTGCGACCGGGTGCAGACCCTCGGGGGCGGAGTCCGACCCGGGCGCCCGCGGCGTCAGTCCCACTCCCAGGTCATCACATGGACCCCCGGGGAGGAATCGGTCGCGATGTATTGCACCTCGTTGTCGGACAGCTCAAGATCGACGAAATCGGTGGGCTCCTGGCCGAGACCGGTGGAGTGGGCGCCGCGCACCTGCAGCGGCAACTCGTGCGGATCGAAGCGGGCGCACAGGGCGACGTACTTGACCGGGTCGGCCGAGGCCCGGGTGAGTCGGAACGACGGCGTCGACGTCGGCGCAAACGTGATGCGGTACTCGCTGAGGACGTGCTCGCCGCGCTGCAGGGGCCGGGGGGCGAGCATCTCGGCGACGACGAGGTGCCGCTCGGGCACCTCGATGACCTCGCCCAGGCGGCAGCCGAACACGGCCTCGACCCGGGGGAGGGCCTCCAGGTCGCCGGCGTCGGCGTCCTGCTGCATCACGACCGGCCAGCGGTGCACGCCGTTGCGGTCGGCGCGCCAGAGGATGCGGCTCTCCTGGTGGGACTCGCTGCGGTCGGCCTTGATGGTGAGGCGATCGTTCATCGCGACGCGGGCAATCTGGCCCTGCATGTCGATGCCGAGATCGGCGATGATCTGCGTCGCGATCTCCGTCCCCGGCATCACCGACTGCCAGGGGAACAGCGCGCGGCGGGTGCGGCCGTCCGAGGTGTGCGTGTGGCGGGTCAGGTGACCCGACTCGAGTCCAAGGATGTCCTCGAGGGCCACGAGCGTGTGGTAGGAGCGGGAGCGCGTCGGCAGCGAGCGGCCCGACTGCCAGTAGCTCAGCGTGGCGATGCTGACCGGCACTCCGGCCTCGTCGAGACGCCCCCGGATGCGTTCCAACGAGAGACCGCGCAGCTGGATCGCGGCGGTCAGCACCTCGGCGAACGTCGGCGGGGGGAAATTATCGGCAGGCACACGCACATTGTGTACCGTCGCACGTCCCGGCGCGAGACCCTGGGCCCCGCGGTGGTCACGGCCGGTCGACCAGGCCCCACTCGTACGCGCGGACGACGGCCTTCAGGCGGGAGGTCACCTGCAGCTTGCCCATGAGCGCGGAGACATGGGATTTCACCGTCGATTCGGTCACCACGATGGCTTCTGCGATCTCGGTGTTGGAGTAGGCCTCGCAGAGCAGCCGGAGGATCTGTAGTTCCCGGGGGCTGAGACCCAACTCCTCGGCGGTCCGGACTGGACGCTTCGGGTTCGGCTTCTGCGCGACGAGCCGTGTCATCGGTCCCGGCGAGACCACCGACGAGCCGCGCAGGACCGTCCGGACGGCCTCGATCAGACCGGCGGGCGAGGTGTCCTTGAGCAGGAAGCCGTTCGCGCCGGCCCGCAGTGCCTCCCGGACGGCCTCGTCCTCGTCGAACGACGTGATGATGAGAATCTTGATGCCGGGGAGACGCTTCCGGAGCTCTTCGGTGGTCCGGATGCCGTCGAGGCGGGGCATGCGGACGTCCATGATCACCACGTCGACGGGCCGGTCCGTGATGGCGGTCAGGGCCTCGAGACCGTTCGTGAGCTCGTGCACGATCTCGAACCCGCCCGAGTGCAGATAGGTCGACAGCGCCGACCGAACGATCGGATCGTCGTCCACGATGGCGACCGTGATCCCGGCGGTGGCGGTCATGGTCTCATTCTCCACCGATCGGCAGCTGGGCACGCAGGATCCACGCACCGGACGCCTCTGTGGCCTCCAACTCGCCGCCCAGGGCTTCGACGCGCTCGGCCGCCCCGAGCAGTCCCAGCCCGCCGCCGGAGGTGCTGACGCCGCCCTCGGGCACCCGGTTGGTGAAGACGGCCTCCAGCTGGTCGTCGGCGACGTCGATGATGAGTCTGCACGGCCCCGGTGCCGCGTGCTTGACCATGTTCGACGTGGCCTCGACCACGAGCTTCGCCACCGTCTCGCGCACCGATTCGGGCAGCGCCTCGACGTCGCCCTCCACCCGGGCCGTGAACGCCAGCCCGTGCTCGGCGAGTTCGCGGCGGCGCGTCTCGATGACGTCGCCCACCGAGACGACGCGCCAGGGCGACCCCTCGACGTCGGTGTCGAACGCCGGATCGTTGCGTCGCAGCGCCTCCAGCATGCCGCGCAGGTCACGCACCGAGCGGCGGCCGGTGGCGATGATGAAGTCCAGATCCTCGACCAATCGGGGATCCTCGGTGCGGAGCTTGATCTCCTCGGCGCGCATGATCATCGTGGTGGTGGCGTAGGCCACCGTGTCGTGCAGGTCGCGCGCGATGCTGCGCCGCTGGGACTGCAGGGATGCGACCCGGTGCTCCTCGGCCGTCGCGCTCGCGTGTCGCAGCTTTCCGATCGAACGGCTCGCACCCCACGCCCCGAGCATGAGCGCGCCGAGCACCAGGATCGACTGCGCCGCGTCCCCCGGGCTGCTCGAGATCTGAATCGACAGCGCGGCGATCAGCGCCATGTACCAGATCGCGCAGGCGTTGCGCAGGCGCCGGAGCCCGCGGACGCCAGCGGACACGATGGGGATGTACAGGGTCAGCGCCGTCACGGGCAGGCTCTCTTGATTCAGCCAGACCAGCGCCGCCAGCGCCAATCCCGTGCCGATCGCGCCCACCCTCGGCCACCGGCCCGTCGAGCCGGCCAGCAGCGCCAGGGTGACCTCGACGACGATTTGCGGCCACGACAGGGCCTGGGCACCCACCACCGAAAGGGCCAGCAGCGCGCACGCCACCAGTGCCTCGGGCACGCCGGCCGACCCGAGGACGCTCAACCAACGCGGCAGCCGGATGGACGTCCGGGCGGGCGTGGCGGCGGTCATGGCCCCAGTCTGGCACCCTCATCGCCCGGTCCGGCACCCGTCAGCGCAGTCCCGGCACTCGTACTTAGGTGCAATCCAGAAACGTACTTTTGCCCGATGTCGGACGCCGTGGGGGTCGTCTAGGGTCAAGGACGTGTCCACCCCCCGCACTGACTGGGATCAGCCGGTGAGTGGCGCCCCCGATTTCCACGTGGTCATAGCGGTCGTGGCCGGAATCGTGGGTGGCGCACTCCTCGGGTTCCTGGTCGGTGATGCCCGGACCTTTGGGGCGGTGGGCGCAATGGCCGGGTTGGTCGCGGGATTGGCGTTGCCTGTTCTGTCGCCCCAGCACAGGGAGCGCCCCGCGACCCCCGGCCGCCAACCCCGTCGGCGATGACGCCACCCGGGGAGCAGACGGACCCCGGGGAGGAGACGAATGCCAGCGTGCGCTCAGGCCGCGGGGGCGTCGGACTTGCAGAGGATCGGGATCCAGTCGCACAGCCAGGGCGGCACGTTGGGCACCTCCTGCGCCGGCGTGATCGCCCCTGCGACCAGCACGGCGAGCGCGGTGGCTGCGACAAGCAAATTCTTCATGGTCCCCCCGTTCCGGAATACTCTCGGCCACAGCCTAATTTCATCGCAGGCGCCTGTCATCAGTCGAAAGTGCGAGAAGGCACCGGGCGGGTCGGCTCACTCGACGCAGACGCGGGCGAGGAAATCCTCGAGGTTCTCGTGGAGCCGGGCCACGCGGTGCTCCACGGTGATCGTCTCGGGCATCGCACCCCCGCCGAACGAGCGGCGCAGCCCGCGCACGTACAGCGAGCAGGCGAGGTCGCCGCAGATGTAGGTGCCGACGGTGTTGTGGTTGATGCCCGCACGGCCGGCCCGCCGGGCCACCATCAGCAGGGCTCCCTGGCTCTGGTGTTGGGTCAGGCACAGATTGCACAGCGCCCGGCGGCCGTGCGGCCGGTTCTTCGGCAGCCGAAGCACGACGCCGACGAGGCCGAAGGACGTCTCGGCCACGAGGTAGCCCCGTTCGGGGGCCTGGGGGTCGGTCCATCCGAGGTAGTCGAGGCTTTCCCACAGCGTCGCGTCGTACCACCACGGCAGGTGGAGGCGCTCGAGCTCGGCGTCGGTGGCGTTGACGAAGCTGCCCAGGATGCTCTCACCGGGAAGCGCTCTCATGACCCGTTTCTACCCCACAACGGGTGACGTCGGGGCCTGCCCCGCCGAGAAGGCGGGTGAGAAGCGGGGTCCACGGTGGGGGTGGAGGGTGTCGTGGCTCGTCAACCCCGATATCCTTACCCGGGGAGGCTCGATTGACCCACGTGCAGGATGACCAGCCGCTGCCGGACTCGGATCGCGAGCGGCAGATTTTCGTGACCCTCGCCACGGTCTTCTGCCTGCTGTCCGCGCTCGTGGGGCTCGGCGTCCTCGGTAGCCCCATCGATGAGGTGGCGGGCGGTGCGCTGGCGTCCGACGCGACCCTCGTCGCCCCGGCCCGGTGGGCCTTCCTGCTCTGGCGCCCGATCTATCTGGGCATGATCGCGTACACCATCGTCCAGTGGCTGCCGGGGGAGCAGACGAGGCAGGTGCACCGCGAGATCGGATGGCTGGCCGGCTGGTCGATGATCCTGGCCGGGGCATGGGTGCTGGTTGCGCAGCGCGAATGGCTGTGGCTCGGCGTGCTGTTCCTGTTCGCCACCCTGGTCGTGCTCGCCCTGATCAATCTGGCGTTGGCGCGGCACAGAGACGACCGGCGCACGCTGGTGACCTGGCTGGCCACCGACGTGACGTTCGGCGTGTACCTCGGATGGTCCTGCATCGCGACGATCGCGATGATCACCGCGACACTGCGCAGCGTCTACATCACCTACGGGCTGCTGGATCCGTTTCTCGCCCTCGCCGTGCTCATGATCGGCGCAGGCGTCGGCATCCGCCTGGCGCTGCACACCCACGCGTCGCTGTCCATCCTGTTCGGCTTCCTGTGGGGGTACGCCGGGATCGCCTGGGCGCGGTCCTTCGGTGAGCTCCAGTCCACGCTCGTCGCGGCCGGTGCCGTGATCGCCGCCGTGACCTTGGTGGCGGGGACGCTGGCCGTCCGCTGGGCGATGAGCCGCCCGGCGCAGGCCGTCCCGCCCGCAGCCGGGGACCTCGCCGCCCCCTGACCCTCAGGTGGCGTCGCGGCCCGGACGCGTGCGGTTCGCCTTGGTCTCGGCGCGGTGACGCTTGGCGCTGAGCCGACGCTCGATGGCCCGGCGGCTGGGCCGGGTCGTCCTGCGGGCTGGTGGCGGGGGAGCGAGCCCCTCCCGCAGCAGGGTCGCGAGGCGTCCGCGGGCGGCGGTGCGGTTGAGGCGCTGGGAGCGGTGCTCGGCGGCGTCGATGGTGAGGACGGTGCCGGTGAGGCGCGAGGTGAGCCGGCGCAGGAGGCGGACGCGCTGGGCGTCGGTGAACGGTCGTGCGGTCGCGAGGTCGAGGGAGAGCTGGACGCGGGAGTCGGTGGTGTTCACGCCCTGCCCGCCGGGGCCGGACGCCCGCGCGAAGCGCTCGCGCAGGTCGGCCGCGGGCACGATGAGACCCTCGGGAATGCCCGGGCCGGGCGGGACGCTCAGGTCGCTCATGGTCGCCAGCCTACGGCGGGGCGGCCGCGGGCGGCTTGCCGATGTGGCTGGGTGCCGCCTCTCTTTTCCACAGGGTTGTCCCCAGCTGGGGATGAATGACACAGGTGTAACTCGCTGCATTGGTTAGGCTCGGCGGTGATCGATCAATCATCCCAAGGGGAGGTCATCATGGCTTCGAAGGCCAGGATTCTCGCGCTGGTGACCAGCGCCGATCGCTATCTCAAGACGGGTCAGCGCACCGGCCTGTGGTTGGGGGAGCTCACCCACGTGTACGACGTGCTGACGAAGGCGGGGCACCGCGTCGACATCGTGAGCGTCTCCGGGGGCACGGTGCCTCTCGATCCGATGAGCCTCATGCCGCCCGTCCTCAAGCTGGGCGCCACCGACAAGCGGTACGAGGATCCGAGGTTCATGGCGCTGCTGGACGACACCGACGCCATCGACGACGTCGACCCGGACGACTATGACGCCATCTTCCTCGCCGGTGGGCACGGCGCGATGTTCGACTTCGTCGACTTCGGGGTCGCCGAACTCGTGGCCGCGTTCGCCGACGAGGGCAAGGTGGTCGCTGCCGTGTGCCACGGCCCGGCGGGGCTGCTCGACGTGCAACTCGCCCACGGCACCACCCTGCTGGCCGGGCGCAAGGTCACCGGATTCAGCTGGGTGGAGGAGAAGGCCGCCGCGCGCGCGAAGGCCGTGCCGTTCAACCTGCAAAAGCAGCTCAAGGCCGAGGCGGGCCGCTACGTCAAGGCGCGGCTCCCGATGGCGAAGAAGGTCGTCGTGGACGGCAACCTCATCACCGGACAGAACCCCACCAGCGCCACCGGCGTGGGCGAGGCGATGGTGAAGGCGCTCAAGCGGCGCACTCGCTGAGCAGTCCGCCATCGGGGGCACCGGTTCGGAACGGTCATGTCATGATCGGGGCCTCCACGGCATTACCGGGTGTGAGCTCCTTCACCACCCACGCGGACTTCTCCGCGATGTTCGAGGCCACCAGCGCCCGCGTGTTCGCCTATGCCCGGCGGCACGCGGACGGCGACATGGCGGCGGACGTCGTGGGTGAGGTCTACCTGATCGCCTGGCGACGGCGGACCGACCTGCCCGACGCGCCGCTGCCGTGGCTGCTGGTCACCGCCCGGAACGTGCTGCACCGCTACTGGCGCTCCCGATCCTCGCAGCAGCGCCTGGCGGCCGGGCTCGCCGGCGTCCGGGCGATGGCTGAGGCGTCCGACGCGTCGACCGAGGAACGCCTCGCGCTGGCGGACGCCTTCGCGCGGCTCTCCGAGGGCGACCGGGAGACGCTCCTTCTCGTCGGGTGGGACGGGCTCACAAACCAGCAGGCCGCCGGCGTGCTGGGTTGCTCCGCCAACACGTTCGCAGCCCGGTTGTCCCGGGCGCGCCAGCGTCTGGCCGAACTCACCGGCGACGTGACGCCTCTGCGTCTGGTCGCTCTGCCAGGAGGGGAATGATCATGGCCGACCTCATCGAACGCACCCGACCCACCGACGCTGGCCTCGCCGTGGCCTGGCCAGACGAGCAGCGCCACCAGGTGTTGGACGCCGTCCTCGCCGACGCCAGCCACTCGACCGACGGGCCGCGACGCCGCGGTGGCCGCAGCCGTCGCTGGGTGCTGGCCGCGGCCCCCGCGAGCCTCGCGGCCGGCACGGTGGCGGCGCCCTTGGCGCAGCCCGGCTGGTTCACCCGGACCGCCGCCGCAGACGAACTCAACCGCGTCGCCGCGTCCGCCAAGGAGCAGCCCGCGTGGGAATGGGCCGACGGCCAGTTCCTGCGGGTGCGCTCGGTCGAGACGCAGGAGAACCGCGAGGAGGGCTGGTCGCAGCGCGTCACCTACGACGACTTCCACACCACGGACGGCTGGACGTGGTCGGATCGCCTGGTCAACGGCGCTGTGGAGCGGTACATCTTCCCGCCCGGCTGGGGCTGGCACCGCCCCGACTACGCGACCGGCATGCCCACCGAGCCACACCTGCTGGACGCCTTCCTCCGCCTGCGCGTCCAGGGCTCCGCGTCGCAGAACGAGGCCGTCTTCGTCGCGATCGGCGACATGCTTAGGGCCGAGGCGGCCCCGCCCGCGGTGCGGGCCGCCGCGATCGGCGTCCTGGGCCTGAATCCCGGGGTGAACGTCGACCGCACCACCGACGCGCAGGGGCGCGACGCCGTCCGGGCTACGCTCGTCGAACCGGCGCGTCCGGGCGAGACGCAAACCCTGATGCTGGATTCCCGCACCGGGGTTCTGCTCGGCTACGGCGCCACCTGGTCCGACGGTTGGTACGAGAGCCGCATCGTGGATCGCGGGATCGTCGACGCGCTGCCGACCGATGTGGCGGCGGCTCTGGGCACCGACAAGATCGGCAAGGCGATCGAAAACGGCCAGACGACGCTCATCGACGACGAGCGGGGTCCCGACCCGGTGGCGGGTGCCGAGCAGACCTGGACGCCCGCGCCCGAACCGTCGCGCTAGGGCTCGGCCCGGTTCGTCCGCCCACTCCGCTGGTCGAAAAAAACAACCCTGGTGGGGGGGCGCCCCCGCCCGGCGTTTAGACCCGCAGGGGCCAGCTTAGCCCACCGGCGTGGGGCGTTCACCACCGCGGGGGGCCGGGGGCAGGCCGC